>JBOGMA010000114.1:0-11320 GCA_050746465.1 Acidobacteriaceae bacterium | reverse complement strand
ATTGACGCCGGGACCGACTATGGCGCGGGCGCAAATCCAGGCGTATCTTCCGATGGTCATGGGAAAGGAGATCATCTCAAACTGTGGACGATTGTAGAGGTGCGTGGCTCCGCATACATATGCGCCCTGGGAAACAATGGCATGCGAGCCGAAGTGAATCGGAGAAGGATTGTAGATTTCCGAGCCGTCGCCGAAGGTAACGCGATCCTCGCATTTGAGATTCCAGGGAGCCCACACTTTCGAGCCCGGATAAAAATGGCACCTTGCGCCGACCTTTGCACCGAAGGCTCGCAGTAGCATGGCTCTCCATGCGTGGCAAGCACGCGGCGATGGACGGTACACCAGGAGGTGGCATACTCCCCAGAGGAGACGCCCCGCACGATTCTTCAGCGAAGTCTGAGGGATCAGCGTCGGATCGGCAACCACACTCATGCAACCACTATAGTTTGAAACGGAAGCCGCCCGCTTTACGACGCTTTCGCTGCCGGACCACGCCGCGTCATAGCACGCACGGGCCGCACAGGCTTCTTTCTTTCGCGCACCAACTTGGGCGCGGGCTGCTCTGACAGGCCCGATTGACGGTCCATCCACTCATCAAGGCGCGAGCGGCGAAAGCGCCAGCGATTTCCCAATTTAAAGGCCGGAATAAATCCATCGGAGGCGTATCGGTAAAGCGTATCCGGGCTGATGCCCAGGTACTCCGAAGCCTGCCGAATATCCATCACTTCCCGCAACTCAGACACACGCGCAGATGAGGACTTCATCGGTGTTCCCCCTACTCTCTTTTGACTTCTGATAACGCAAAGCATGGCAGTACCTCCAAAGCGCACCAAAGCCGCGGAGTCCACAGGCGTTGTTTGCCGGCAGTGGCAGGGGGACGGGTCTCGGAGAAAAGCCCTAGCCCCATGCTTATATCTTGAATTGGCAGGTTTGTTCAAGGGATCAGCGGTGGGGGTCCGGTAGTTCAGGGGTTTGGGTCGAACTTGGACATTCCAGAACCCACACCCATTGGGCTTCGAGCACCGGAATCCCCAATAGCTTGTGGAGTTCTCAGTTTGGTGCGATCTCACTCCTCGCGCAGCACTTCCAGCGGCTTCTGGCCGAGCATTCGGAAGCTGGCTCCCCAGCCCGTGAGCATGGCGAGGGCGGCGGTGGCGATGACGGTGACGACTGATCCCCAGAGGTCCAGGTGGAAAGGCACGCGCATTCGGTGCAGCAGCACCCGAGCCAGGAGATTGGCAAAAATGGCTCCGACCACTCCTGCGAGCAGCCCGAGCACGGCGAACTCCAGCGTGAAGACCTGAGCGATGCGGGCGCGTGTGGCTCCGAGAGTTTTAAGCACCACGACTTCCCTGATTCGGCGAAAGCGCGTGCTGGCGATACTGGAGGCGAGAATGATGGCTCCGGCCAGAATGGAAAAGCCGGCGAGAAACCGCACCACCAGCGTGATGTGCCCGACCACCTGCTGTATGGTCTCGAGAATATCCGCCAGGCTCACCACCGTGACGGTGGGATATTTGGCGAAGAGGGCGCGCTCCATGGAGCCAACGTCGGCGGGAGCGAAATGAATCGCCCCGTACCATGTTGCCGGGATGTCCTTAAGCAGCGCGGGAGCCAGAATGAATTGGCTGCGCGAATAGGCGTGCTCGCCGTTGACCTTATAAATGGCCGTCACCCGCGTGGAGACCGTGCGATCGCCAACCTGAAAGACCACAGTTGACCCGACGCGAAGATGCAGCCGGCTCGCGATGCGCTCCCGCACCGCCAGTCCGGAGTTGGCATTCTGGCCCCACCACTTCCCTTCCATCACGGTTGTTCCGGCCGGAATTTTGTCCGCCCAGGTCAACGCGACGGAACGCAGCATCCGCTTGGGATAGTGCCCTGTTTTGAGCTTTTCCACGCTCACGCCGTCAATGCTTACCATGCGCGAGGAAATGAAGGGAAGCGTCTCCAGATCGCCTTTCACGCCTGGCTGCTTCGCCAACAGTTCCTTCACGCCCGCGATCTCCTGCGGGGCGATGTCCACGAGGAAGATGTTGGGTGTTCCGACGGCAACGTCGCTGCGCATCTCGCGCACTACGGCCCTCTGCATCAGGAAGACGACCAGGATCAGCATGACTCCGGTACCGAGCGCGGCCAGCACTGCGGCGGATTGATTTCCGGGCCGGTAGAGATTGGCGAGGCCATGCCGCACCGCCGAAGGGAGCGAAAGGCGCGTCCGCGACAGAAATGCACGGAGGCCGCGCAGCGTGGCCCATGAGAGGCCGAGGATGACGACGAGGACTGCGGCCAGGCTGCCGGCAAACCAGCGGCCTATGAGCCAGGAATCTGAAAGCACCGTGGCAATGCCGGCCAGTCCGGCCACGATGATGATGATTGACGCCCATTGCAGCTTGCGTTCGCGCTGGCGTGCCAGCCAGCCGCCGGCGGAAGTTGTTTCCACCATGTGACGCAGCACGGCAATAGGTCGGACGTGGCGCACGTCGAGCAGTGGAGGCAAGCAGAACAGCACCGTTGTCAGAATTCCGACGGCCAGCGCCGCGGCCATGGGTTTTATAGCGACGGATAAGGGTGGATGCAGCGGCAGCAGCGTCCCAAGCAGAGATGGGAAGGCATACTGCACGCCTAATCCGACCGCGACGCCGATGAGGCCGCCGATCAAACCGAGGAAGATGGTTTGCAGGAGGTAGATTCGCAGGATATCGGCCGAGGTCGCGCCCATCGACTTCATGATGGCCAGCACTTCGATACGTTGCTGGAGGTGCGCACGCATGGCCATGGCTACGCCGATGGCTCCCAAAACCATGGCGACCAGGCAGATGAGGCTCAGCAGGCCGGTGGCGTGGTCGAGTCCGTTCGTAAGCTCGGGATTCGTCTCACGAAAATCGGTGACCAGCGCGTCGGGAAGGATCTTCTCCAGGTCAGCGCGCACCGCCGCGATATCTGTTCCGGGGTCGAGCTTGAACAGATAGCGCTCGGTGGAGCGGCTGCCGGGTGCGAGCAGCTCGGCGTCGGTCATCGCCTTGCGCGTCATCATCACGCGTGGGCCCAGACCCAATCCGGCAGTCATGCGATCCGGTTCGCGCACCAGCACGGCGGCGATGGTGAACCATTTGTCGCCGAGCTTGAGTTGCGCGCCGACTTTCGTGTTCAGGCGAACGAGGAGGTTGTCGTCCACCAGGACTGTACTGTCTTTCAACGCGTCGCGCAGGTTGCCTTCAGGGCGCAGCACCACGTGACCGTAAAACGGGTACTTCGCCGGGTTCACCGCCTTTAGGCTCACGAGCAGCGGAACGGGATCGTCCGCCACCTTTGCCATGGAGACTTCCTCTGTCACGACAGTTCGCTGCACACCTTTCAACGCATCCATTTGCCGCGTCTCATCTGGAGACGCCAGCCGGTGCAGCACCGCTGAGAGATCGCCGGCCATCAGCCCGCGCGCGTCGCCGAGCAGCGCCTTCTGGAATGCCTGGCTGAAGCCGCGAACTCCGGTGAGGGCCGCGACGCCAATTGCAACTGAGAGAAGCACAAATGCGAACTTGCCTCGCGATGCGCGCATCTCGCGCCACGCGATGCGCCAGGCTGTGATCCATGGGAGGCTCGGTTTCATGCGGGCACCGCCGCAAGTTCGTCCGCTACAACCAATCCATCGCGCAGGTGAATGCGCCGGTCGGCGCGCGCGGCGATCTGCGGGTCATGCGTGACCATCACCAGTGTGGTGTTGCCCAGGCGCTGGCGTTCCGTCAGCAGCTTGAGCACCTGCTCGCCATTTGTCGAGTCGAGATTGCCGGTGGGTTCGTCGGCCAGGACAATGGGCGGATCGAGCACGAAGGCGCGGGCCAGCGCGACCCTTTGCTGCTCGCCGCCGGAAAGCTGGACGGGATAGTGGTTCAAGCGATCGGCGAGCCCAACCGCGGCCAGCAGTGCCGTTGCTTTGGCTTTGCCGTTGCCGCGGGAATTCAGTTCGTGGGGCAGCAGGACATTTTCCAGCGCCGTGAGCGTGGGGACCAGTTGATAAGACTGAAAGACAAATCCGATCTTGCTTCCACGTACGCCGGCCAGCTTGTCTTCCGGCAACTGGCTGATCTCCACCCCGTCCAGCAGCACTTCGCCTTCAGACGGCGAGTCGAGACCGGCCAGCAGCCCGAGCAGCGTCGATTTTCCTGAGCCGGATGCTCCCATAATGGCGACAAATTGTCCCTGCGGAATCAGCAGGTCGATTCCGCGCAGAATCTCCACCACCCGCGTGCCGTTGCGAATCGACTTCTTCAGCCCTCGAACTTCAATCATTCACGTCTCCCGATTCCCTGTCCTATGATCCCTATACTTGATTCTATGAAGCGGCTTCCGATTCTGCTCCTGCTGGCTTTAATCCTCCCCCTTGCACACGCGCAAAAGACCATCGTGTGCTTTGGAGACAGCCTTACCGCCGGTTATGGAGCCCCCGCGGGGCACAGCTATCCTGATTATCTGCGACAGCTTCTGGATTCACGCGGATACCATTATCGCGTTCTGAACATGGGCATCAGCGGAGACACCACCAAGGATGCGGTAAGCCGGCTGCCCAACGTGTTGGCTGCTCATCCGGCGATTGCGGTGGTGGAGTTGGGAGGCAACGACGCGCTGCGCGGCCTGCCGCTCACCGCGACTCGCGCCAATCTGGACCAGGTCATCACCACACTTCAGCATGCCAGGGTCAAAGTGGCGCTGGCCGGTATCACTCTCCCGCCGAATTATGGCCCTGATTACATCCAGGCCATCAAGCGAATCTATGCAGACGCGGCGAAGCAATATCATGTTCCGCTGCTGCCGTTTATTTACGTCCATGTCTACAACGTTGCCGGGACCATCCAGCCGGACGGCATTCATGCCACAGCCAAAGGAAACGCGCTGGTGGCGAAAAATATCTTCAAGCTGATCGAACCGCTGCTGAAGAAGTAGATCAGGCGAGGACAACCATCGGCTGAACCAGCGTACCCGCAACGCGACGGCCAATGGCGACCAGTTCGCGCTGGCCTGCGAAGATTTTGACGAGAGGAGCCTGGGAAAATTCCGGCAAATTGACCTGCATGCCGTTGCGCAGACGCCCGGCTGCCTGCTCGTCCGCTGTGACGGAGGGAAACTGGGGCAGCAGCGTTCGCGGATGGGGCAGATGCTGAGCCAGAGTGCCAGCGCGTCCCAGGGCTTCCACTTCATCGAGCGTCAGGGACTGCTCGATGGCGAATGGCCCGGACGATGTGCGTCGCAAACTGGCCAGATGTGCCCCGCAGCCGAGAGCCTGGCCGATTTCATGCGCGACGGAGCGCACGTATCCCCCAGCGGAAAGACGGATTGAGAACGCGGCCAGATCGCCTTCCAGGGAGGCGATGGAAAACTCAGACACGGTGATGGGAACAGGCTTCAGTTCCGGAGTGCCACCGGCGCGAGCGATCTTATATGCGGGCTTTCCGCCGACCTTCTTCGCCGAAATAGGAGGAGGCACTTGCTGGATTTCGCCGCGAAACCGGGATGCAGCCGCACGAATGAGTTCCAGCGTCAAGACGGTCTGCACCGGCTGGGAAACTGGCACCCCCTGGGCGTCGTAGGAATCGGTTGCGAAGCCGAAGCGGATGGTTCCCGTGTAGGCCTTTTCGCTGGCTCCGTAGAACTGCGCCAGCCGCGTGAATTTGCCGAGCAACAGCGGAAGGACACCGGTTGCCATGGGGTCCAGCGTGCCCAAATGCCCAATGGAAGCCTCGCGGGAGGCGCGCCGCACTCGCGCCACCACGTCATGCGACGTCATGCCAGCCGGCTTGTCGAGAATAAGTAGCCCATTCACTTCATCAAGGGTACTAGGGAACGAACGCCGGGCTGTGTCGCGGCCCTTCCGGTTGCCCGGACCGCCAGTCCCCGCGTATAGTCCGATGAAAGCGCGCAACAGAATTAGGGAGGGTTCAAAATGGCTACAGACGGAAGCGCCGCGTCCATTGGGAAGTCGGTGCAGATTCATGGCGAGGTAAAAGGAAGCGAAGATTTGGTGGTGGACGGAACCATCGAGGGCACCATCACGCTGAGTGAAAGCCGCCTGACCATTGGCCCCAACGCGCATGTACAGGCCAATGTCTCTGCGCGTGATGTCATCATTCTGGGCAAGCTCGTGGGCGACGTAAACGCGAGCGGGCGGGTGGAACTGCGAGCTGGAGCCAACCTGAAGGGAGACATCCGCGCGGCTCGCCTTGCCATTGAGGAAAACGCTGTCCTTGCCGGGAAGGTGGAGTTGACCGGCGCCGAGCGAACTGGCAGTCCATCGGCCGCGACATCACCCTCTTCCCCCGGAGCCTTGTTCAATGCCGGCTAAGTCATTAGCCTGATAGACGTACGAGATTCCAGGCAGAAGGAAAGAAAGTCCAGCGTGCTTCCCAAACTTTTCCGGCGAACCTCCAGCGAATCGGATCGCAAGACTCCCACCACGCTTACAGGTCCGCGTATCCCGCGCCACTCCAGCGGATGGGCGGCGATGCTGAAGTATCTTCAGGCGAATCCTAACCTGCGCGTGCTGGATATTGGCCCCACATCTTCACAAAGCATTAATTTCCTGACCGCGCTGGGCCACAGCGTATACATGGCGGATGTGGTTCACGAATCGCTCAAAGAACAGTGGATTCAGCCAGCCGAAGAAGGCGAAGAGCCGGGCTTTGATGTTGCGGGATTTTTTGCGCAGAACCTGAACTTCAGCGGGCGCGAGTTCGATGTGGTGCTGCTGTGGACCACGCTGGATTATGTTCCGAAGGGGCTGGTGCAGCCGCTGATCGAACACCTGAAACAGGCCGTGCACAACGGCGGACGGGTTCTGGCCATCTTTCACAGGAAGGGCACCGGCCCGAACACCGCCTTCTGCCGCTATCACCTCACCGACACAGATACGGTCGAAATGCAGGAAGGGGAATCGCATCCGGTGCAAAGGGTATATACAAACCGGAACATCGAAAACATGTTCTCCGAGTTCGAGAGCAACCGTTTTTTCCTCGCGCAGGACAACTTGTACGAAGTTCTCATCACACGGTAAGCCGCTCCTCCGGCAGAAGTAGAATCGAACTTGGAAAAGGGGGAAAAGCACCATGGCGCAGTGGAATGGATTGGCAATTACCTGGCTGGGACACGCGGCAGTTCACATTACAACTCCGCAGGGAACGGAAATTCTGATCGATCCGTTTTTTCAGCAGAATCCAAAGTACCCGAAGGACTACAAGCTACCTGAGAAGCTGGACCTGCTGCTGCTCAGCCATGGGCATTTCGATCACATATCCGACGCGGTTGCGGTGGCGAAAAAGCATCGCCCGCAGGTAGTTGCGATCTTTGAGCTGGCCTCGTGGATGGGTTCCAAGGGAGTGGAAAATACAGTGGGAATGAACCTGGGCGGGTCCTACAAGTACAAAGATGTGACGGTAAGCATGGTGGAAGCGCGACATAGCTCGAGCATTCAGGATGGGAAGGAAACCCTGTATGCGGGGGAGCCCACGGGCTTTGTGATCGCCGCCGAGAATGCTCCGGTACTTTACCACGCCGGAGATACTTCACTCTTCTCCGATATGCGAGTGATCAAAGACTTATATGCGCCGGAAGTTGGGATGATTCCCATAGGCGACCACTTCACCATGGGTCCGAAAGCTGCGGCAATGGCGGTGAACTATCTTGGCGTAAAGACCGTGATTCCCATTCACTATGGGACGTTTCCGCAACTTACCGGCACGCCCGCGGAGCTGGAAGGTCACTTGAAAGGAACTGGGGTCCGCGTGCTTACACCTGAGCCGGGACAAACCCTGCAATAATGCGTAGTGCAGATTGAAGAAAAGGCCGCTTCATTCGGAGCGGCCTTTTGATTTACTTGGAAGCCTTTGTCCCGGCGCGTTTCTTTCTTTCCGCCCAGCGTGCCTTTAAGGCCTCTGAAATCCGCTTGCGGCCCTCGGCACTCATTCTGCGCCTTCCGCCTCTCTTCTTAGCCGGCTTGGGAGCTGCAGAAGTTCCGCGACGCCTGCCACGCGTTCCAGTAGCCGTTCCCGCCAGGATGTTGCGCGCCTGTTGCAGACGCTCAATCTCGCGGTCAATTTCAGAAAGTATCTGATCTACCTGCATTGATCCTCCAGATGCCACATTTTCTTAGTTACGTGCAATTAGGTAATGGGTGCGTTGTTGATAGCGGTAAGTACAATCCATTGAATAGCATAGTATTAGGCAATATACAAACAACTCTACTACTCTGCGAGCTTCATGGCTTAGGCTACTCGTCGAGGTTGTCTTCCTCGTCACGTTCCGGCTTAGGAGCTGGAATAGCGTATTTTGCGGCAGCGCCCGCGGGCTTCTGAGGTAAGTGCCCGATCATATTATCTTCGCGATGCGCTCTCTGGGCATATCTCTTCAGGTCTTTCAAGGTTTCCACTTTATCCCTGGCGTATTCGGAGGCAAGCCTGGTGAGTGCGTAAGTCACGATGTCCGTGTGGTGGAGAGATTGCATCTCCGGATCGCGCCTGAAATTCAGCCACAGACGATGGACCAGTTGCACATCTTCTCCCTGAAGCGTAGGCGCATGCGGGCCGATGTGGAAGGACTGGGCATCGCCGTTGGGCATGATGACGTAGAAGGTAAATTGGCGTTTAGGTTCGGGCAGAGCTTCCCATGCCTGGCCGACATGGTAGGCCTGGTCCGCCGCGGTCATCTTGGAAGAGAGTCCGGAGACGAGTGCGGATATTTCGAGCAGATTCGCAGTCTGCACCAGAGCGGCAAAGACGTCACCGGCGGGTACAACCAGAAGCGAGATATGTTTTCCGAAGCTCTCCGCAACAGAGACAGCCTTGGTGAACAACATCTGCTCGTGTTCGCTGAATAGCTGCTCATCAAGGTATTCCGGACCGCCGACGCCCATCATTCGGGCGGTAAGCACGACTACGTCCTGGTCCTCAGTGTTAGTGCGCGACAGAGTCCACTTCAAGGCGAACGGGTTAGCGGAGTCGCGCATAGTCACGAGCACGGCTCCGGGGCGCACCTCCAGAGTTTCCCGTCCAATCTCTTCAGGCTGTTCGAGCTGGAAATGCTCCTTCATCTGCCTGGCCGTAGCAAGTTGGCGCTTGCGGTTCTTGCGCTCCGAAAACGTGAAAATAGCGAAAAATACAGCGGCGAATGCAACGCCGCTTTCTGTGGCTACGCTTTTGGTGAACAGGTTTACGACGGCAGTCGCGAGCAGGACCAGAAAGACTGAGAACAGGCCGATGGGAAGTTCAAACCCTCTTATCTTGATATTGACTGGAACTTTCCAGCCACGTTCGCCGTGGTATTTCCAGCGCAGGACGAGCATGGCGAGACTATTGAAGGTAAAACTCCATATCACTCCGAAGGCATAGGCTTCGCCCAGCACGATGACGTTGCCGCGCGTGACGATGATGGTGAATAGCTGGAGAGCTGTGACGAGGTTGATGATGCGATAGCTGGTTCCGAATTTACGATGCGGCTTGCGGAACCAGTCTGTAAGCACACCGTCTTCAGCCACGCGCATGAGCACGCCCGTTGAACCGATGATGGAGGTATTCACGGCTCCGGAAAGGATGAGGAAGCCGACGATGACTACGAATACCCTGAAGATGATCCGCAAAGTATGCGGGCCAACCATGTACATTGCGAGGCCCGCGATCAGGTTGTCGCGATAGACAGGAATACGGACTGCGTCCGGAATGATCATGACGGCAAGCAGCGAGACGATTCCGGTAAAGACGAAGCTATAAATCGCGATAACGATCGCGGCGCGCTTGAGGTTCTTGAGCTTGGGGTGCTCGATTTCCCGGTTGACCTGAGCCAGAGTTTCTTCGCCGCTCATGGCCAGAATGGAATGGCCGAAGGCCATGATGATTCCAAACAGTCCGATGCCCGCGGCAAACTTTGAGCGGGAAAGGAATCCGAGTGCGTCTGTTGAAAAATGAAGGTTGGATGGAGTGGGCAGCGGCGGAAACTTGGCGTGAATGCGAAACGCGGTGAAGATGCCCCAGCCGAGCAGAAGAACCACCATGATGGTGGTGACCTTCATTACTTCCAGGGCTTTGTCGCTGGACTCCTCAATACCCTTGGTGTTTTGCCACCAGTAATAAATGGTGACGATGGCGCAAAGTATGGCGGAAGTTTCGTTGACCGGCAACTGAAACGCGGTGTGTCCATTGATGAGCGCCAATGGGAGCCAACCATGAGCGGCGCCGACGTTCATGAGCTCGTTGATCAGGCCGGTGATGTACTGGCCGGCGGAGACGCCGGAGATCGGGCCGGTAAGAATGTAGTCGAACATTAAGGCGGAGACGCTCAGCTTTGCGAACGTTCCGCCCAGGGCTTCTTTGACGACTCGATAGACGCCGCCGCGGGTGAACATCGAACAGCTTTCGACATAGACGGCGCGCACCGCGAACGAAAACAGCATGACGCCGAGGATGAACCAGGGCGCGGCCTTGCCAATTGCCTGCTCCGCGATGCCTCCCGCATAAAACGCCGAGGATCCGAGGTCGTTGAGGACGATGGCCGCGGCTCTCCAGAAGGAGATGAAGGTAAGCATGACCGAAGAAGCTACGACCAGCTTCACTCGATTGGATTGGGGTGCGGAGAAAGTTTGGCTAGAAGGCATGAAGTGGGTCGAGGCTCACGCGGGGCTGCCCCGTCCTGACGCTAACGCTGAGTGTATGTGTGTCTTGCACCGCAGTCAATGAGGCATCGCGGAAGAAGTTTCGTCGGGAATGCCCGAAGGCAGCTCCTTACCGAATAGCTCTGTAAGGTCTTCCGCAAAGCTGATGAGGATGACGAGGACAGAACCGGCGAGTCCTGCGAAAAACAGGACCGTCAGCAGGTTGATTCCGAAATGCTCCAGTCCACCCATACAATCATTGTATGGGTGCGCCGGTGGTTTGCAAGTGATCCGGACCCCGGCTTGTGCGAATGGTGAACTCAGCATCAATTTCTGTTTCTGATCGGCAGACCACTCAAAGAGGCAGTTCCCTTCTCGGCGCTGTACTTCTGGCATTCCTGTCCGCGTTTCTCCTTGACCTTTGCTTCCCGATTGCGGGGCCGCTGCCGCCGTGGCGCGCGGTGTTCGCGTGGTTTGCGTTGATTCCGCTGCTTTATGCGGTGTTATCGCGCGGAAGTGCGGACTCTAGCCATCCGGTGTGGCGCGGGGCGCTCCTGGGATACGTTTGCGGAGTGCTGTGGTATGTGCTGAATTGCTACTGGGTTTACCAGACCATGACGCAGTATGCGCAGGGTGTCTCCACCGCGGGCGGGGTTGGGATTCTGCTGTTGTTCAGCGCGGTGCTGGGGC
>JBOGMA010000113.1:0-7143 GCA_050746465.1 Acidobacteriaceae bacterium | reverse complement strand
CCGTGCTGTTCATCGCGCCCACAATCAACTGCGGATAAAACCCGAGAACAAACATCAACCCAATCGCCGGCAGCAGCACCAACCGTTCGCCGGTCGTGAGATCAGGCATAGCGCTCCAGCGCTGGTTCACCGGACCATAGAAAACTCGTTCCAGAAACACTAGGAAGAAAACCGTAGTGAAAAACAATCCGATAAACGAAAGCGATGTTGCCCACGTAACCAGCGGGAACGATCCTTTGAAAATGAGAAATTCACCGGGGAAGCCGTTCAGCCCCGGCAATCCGAGTGATGAGAAGACCGCAATACCCATGAGCCCACAAAGGACCGGAGCAATCTTGCGCAGGCCGCCGAAGTCGTTCACCCCGCGCAGTCCGCCACTGCGCTTCTCCAGCATGGCCACAAACCAGAAGAGCATGGACGCGGTGAGCGCGTGATTGAAAATCTGGAGAAAGACGCCGTTCATTACAGCGGCGCGCTCGATTCCCTGCGATCCACCCGCCAGCTTTAATGCGGCGAAGATACCGAGCGTGCAGTAACCCAGGTGGTTGATGGACGAATAAGCGAACATGCGCTTGATGTCGGTCTGCACCCACGCAATCATCGCCGAGAGAATCACGCTCGCGACCGAAAGCCACAGCAGCAGCGTCAGCCATTGTTGCATCTGTTGCGGGAAGATCGGCACCAGCACGCGCAGCACGCCGTACAGGCCCATTTTAGACATTGCGCCGGTTAACAGGATTGTCGTTCCTGAAGGAGCTTCCGCATAAGCCGAAGGAAGCCAGGTGTGCAGCGGCACAATCGGAATCTTTACGGCGAAGCCGACAAAAGCGCCCCAGAAGAGGCACTCCGCAATGCCGCTCCCGCTCAGTCCGCCCCAGTGGAGCCCTTGCGCGAGCGCTGGAACAAGCTGGCCTTGATGCGAGAGCTGCGCCAGATCGACGAAGTCGAATTTACCGGTCGCGAGATACAGCGCAAGAAACGCCAGCAGCAACGCGACACTACCGACCATGGTGTAAATGAAGAACTGGTTGGCGGCGCGGGCGCGCCCTGCGCCTCCCCAGAGACGGATCAGCAGGAAGGCCGGAATCAGGCTGAGTTCCCAGAAGAAAAACCAGTGGATGAAATTCAGCGCAGTGAAAGTTCCGAACAGCCCGGCCTGAAGAAACAGCACCATTGCGAAATAAAGCGAGCCATGCTCCTGCCGGGTCCAGGATGAGGCGATGGAAATGAGGACGACGATGGCCGAGAGAAGCAGCATGAGCAGCCCGAGGCCGTCGATAGCAAGGTGATATTCCACCCCAATCGCTGGAATCCAGGTGTGAATCTCCTGGAACTGCATCGCTCCGGATGCGGTGTTGAACGCGGCCCACAAATAAATCGTGATCCCGAGGCCGACGAGCCCACTTGCAGCCGCAATCCCACGCGCCGCGCCGCGATGCTTGCGCGCAAGAAGCGTTACACACGCGCCCACGATCGGGACCAGAGTCAGAACGCTGAGCCAGGGGAATTGGTTCATCCCTTGTGCCCCCAGAAGAGCAGGAGGGCAAAGACGATCAGCGCGATCCCGATGACGCGCAGATAGTTCTGCACGCGCCCGTTCTGCAGGTGCGAGATCAGGCGTCCGCCGCGCACGATGCTGGTGCAGCTTTCGTCAAAGCCGCTGTTGATGGCGTGTTCGTCTACGAGGGCGTCCAGCCGGGCAACGCTCCTCGTGGTCAAAGCGACAAGCTGCACAGCCCCGTTCCAGATGCGGTGATCTGTCCAGTCGAAGATGCGAGCGCAGAGGCGCGCGAAGGCCATCACGGTCAGGTCGTAGAACTCATCAATATAGAGCCGCTGGCTGAGCGCGCGGAAAAACTGCGGCTGGATGCGCTCGAGCGCGTCTGGGTCTTCGGCCCGCGTGATGACCTTGCTCCCGTAAAGCCACCAGCCAATTGCGATTCCGATGATTACGATGATGGAGGAGATGATCAGCAGCGGAATAATTCCGCCGACTGTGAACGCTCCGAAATTGAGGGTGAGTGTGCGGCCTTCGAGGAAGGATTGGAACCACGGCCACGCGGGCGTCCCTACGAATCCGAGTAGCGCGGCAAAGACAGAAAGAATAATCAGCTGCCAGGTCATCACCGCCGGGCTTTCGTGCACAGGCTTGGACGCCGAGTGAGGTGCCGGACGCCTCGGCCCGAAGAAAACGTAGCAGACCTGTCGCGTCATGTAGAACGCGGTGAGGAGCGCACCGACTGCGCCGAGATAAAACGGCCCGGACGAAATGCTCCACAAGTGTGCTGAGTGCAGAATCTCATCCTTGCTCCAGAATCCTGCAAACAGCGGGAAGCCGCATAGCGCGAGCATGGCAATGGCGTAGGTTGCGAAGGTTACGGGCATGATCTTGCGCAGCCCGCCCATGTAACGAATGTCCTGCTCCTCCGAGCAGCCGTGGATGATGGAGCCCGCACCGAGGAAGAGCAGCGCTTTGAAGAAGGCGTGCGTGATGAGGTGGAAGATGCCCACTGCCACTCCGCCGACGGCGAGGCCCAGCATCATGTATCCAAGCTGCGACACGGTCGAATACGCCAGGATGCGCTTGATGTCGTTTTGCCCCACGGCGATGAGGGCCGCGAGCAGCGCAGTGATCGCTCCCACCCACGCGATGACTTCAAGCACCGACGAAGGTCCGCCGGTGGCTGTCGCCTGCATCAGCGGGTACATGCGCGCAATCAGAAAAACTCCGGCGGCGACCATGGTGGCCGCGTGGATGAGCGCGGAGACGGGAGTGGGGCCCTCCATCGCATCCGGCAGCCAAACGTGCAGCGGAACCTGTCCCGACTTGCCAACGGCTCCGCAGAAAACCAGCAGCCCGATGCCGCTTGAAACCGTGAGCCCCAGTGCGGCGGCGTGTGCGGCCATGGCCGCTACGGCGGAGTGCTCCAGGCATCCCGCGCCGTGGTCGTAAAACAGCAGCGTTCCGCTGAAGCTGTACAGCCACATGATGCCGAGAAAAAATCCCAGGTCGCCGATGCGTGTGACGATAAAGGCTTTCTTCGCGGCCTTCGCGGCTTCCGGCTTGTGATACCAGAAGCCGATAAGCAGGTACGACGTGAGCCCTACGATCTCCCAGCACATGAACAGCAGCAGCAGATTGTTGGCAATGACGACGCCGAGCATGGCTCCGGCAAACAGCGCGAGGAAGCAGAAGAAGCGCGTGAAGTTCTGGTCAAGGGCCATGTAGCCCAGGCTGTAGATAAAGATCAACAGCCCGACAAACGTCACCATCACCAGCATCACGGCGGTGAGCGGATCAAGCATCCAGCCAAACTTGATCCATTGGTCGCCGAACTCCAGCCAGCGGTGGTTTGAATATTGAAGCGCTGGATGCGCGAGCTTGTACGCGAAGGCGATCAGGGCGAGGACCAGCGAAACGCCCAGCGAGCCAATGGCGAGGGATGCCGCCAGCCTGCGCCGCCCTTGCTTCAAAAATGCAATGATGGCCGCAGCCGCCGCGGGCAGCACTGGAATCAGCCAGAGATATCGAACGATCCACGCCATGCTTGCTCTTGCGCTATCCCTTCATGGAGTCCAGACGGCTCAGGTCCGTGGTTTTGGTATGGCGGTAGACGGCCAGGATGAGCGCGAGCCCAACCGCCGCCTCCGCCGCCGCTATGGCGATGGAAAAGATTACGAAAAGCACTCCGGTCAGGGCCTCAGGATGCGGCCCGTAGCGCCAGAAGGCGATGAAGTTGAGGTTGGCTGCGTTCAGCATCAGCTCAATGCCGATCAGCACCATAATCGCGCTGCGCCGGGACAGCGCGCCTCCCAGTCCTACGGCAAACAGAAGCGCAGCGATGAGGAGACAACCGGTGAGAGGAGTCATTGCTTTGTGCGCTTCTCCTCCATGGCGATTACGACGGCTCCGATGAGCGCGGCGGTCAGCAGCAGGCCCACCACTTCAAGCGGCAGAATGAATCGCTGCATCATCGCGATTCCGATAGGATTGATCGCCGCTTGTTGCGGGCCTTGCGCTGCACTCACGGCTGCACCTCCGGAGACAACTGCCCAGGCCAGCACTGCGAAGACACAGGCGGAGACGATAACGCCGCTCACGGCGCGCCCCAGACTACGGGTGGGAATTTCGTCGGCGCGCGTCAGCAGAATGGCGAACACAATAAGAATGACCACCGCTCCGACATACACCAGCACCTGTACCAGCCCGACGAACTGCGCCCCGAGGTCCAGATAAAGTCCAGCCAGCCCAATGAGCGAAACAGCCAGCGCCAGCGCGCAGTGAATCAGCTTGCGCAGCGTCATGGTCGCCACGGCTCCGGCAATGGTGATGGCGGCGAGTATGAGGAAGGGCACAGTCATGGCGTCGTTCGGTATCTCAACTGTAAGTCCTTGTAGTTTGGCGATTCCGCTGATTTATTTTATTCAGCGAATCGGTAAGTCCTCTTCTCAAATTTCCGGCCGCTGGTGAGCACGCGCCCGAGCAGAACATACAAAAGAACGATGGGAATGGCGCAGACGATCCAGCGGACCACGCCCGGCTGCATAAAGCGCCATATTCCAGCGGAAAAAATCACTACGAGTGTCATGGGCAGCATGAACTTCCACGCAAAGTTCATCAACTGGTCCATGCGCAGGCGGGGCAATGTTCCGCGAATCCAGATGAACCCTGCGATCAACGCCATCAGCTTGGCGAAAAACCATACCCACGAAGGAATAAACGTCAGGAACGAGAACGGCGCCGTCCATCCGCCGAGGAAAAGCGTAACGGCCAGCCCGCTAATGGCGAACATCCCCAGATACTCACCCAGGAAAAACAGCGCGAATTTGAAGCCCGAGTATTCGGTGAAATATCCGGCGATGATTTCCGACTCGGCCTCGGGCAAGTCGAACGGTGAGCGGTTCGACTCTGCCGTCGCCGCAATCATAAACAGGATGAAGCCGGCGAGACCCCACGGTGTCATCACATACCAGTGATACGGCCACACGCCCCAATATCCTGCCTGCCGTTGCACAATCGTCTCGGTGGAAAGCGTCCCCGCGATCATTACCACGGCAATCGACGACAAAATCAGCGGCGCCTCATAGCTGATCATCTGCGCCACTGCGCGCATCGCCCCCAGCAGGGAATACTTGTTGCGGCTCCCCCACCCGGCCATGAAGATTGAAACTTCCATTGCCGCGCTCACGGCGAAGAAGAAGACCAGCCCGCTGTCCATATCGGCTACGGTCATGTTGCGGCCAATGGGCAGAACGGCGTATTCAAGGAACGCCGTCGTTACCAGCAGCAGCGGAGCAAGGAAGTGGACCAGCTTGTCAGCCCCAACCGGAACAATATCTTCCTTGATGAGCGCCTTCACGCCGTCGGCAAGCGGCTGCAGGAAACCGTATGGCCCGACGCGGTTTGGTCCGTAGCGGTTCTGCATGCGGCCGAGCCCCTTGCGCTCCAGAACAGTGGTGATGGCGAACAGGGAAGGAAAAATTACGAGCAACGGTATAACAGAAAGCAGAACCGAAACCGCCGGCTGAATCACTGCCGGAGAATGAAAAACAAGCCAGTGCTTGATGGTGACAAAAATCTGATCGACAGCCTGCGTCGTCATCATCCAGCCGTCGCTCCTGACTTCGCCGCGTCCGGCTTGGCTGCTGTCGCGTCTGGTTTCGCCGCCGCCGCTGTCGCCGCAGCCGGTTTCGCTTCGGCCTTGTGCTTCTTCTCGGCAAGCGCCGCGTCAGACTCCGCCGCATCGGTGGGATGGATCGTCTGGTAGTGGGAATTGGGTTTCGCCAACCGCTCCTTGTCCCATAGCAGCCCGCCAAAGCGGTCGTCCGTGCTCAGCTCAAAGTCCGTGTCCATCTTGATGGCCTCAAACGGACATACCTCAACGCAGATCTGGCAGCTCATGCAAACCGAAACGTCAATGTCGAACTTTTCCGGATAGAACTGCGGCTTACCGGAGTAAATTCCGGAATAGTCCGGCTTCTTATCGGCGCTCTTCGTGATCGAAATGCATTGCGGCGGGCACTCGACCTCGCAAATCTTGCAGGCCACGCAGCGAAGCCCACCCTGCCAATCATCTGTGTCATATACAAGGAACGGAAACACACGCGCCGCTTCGGGCTGGGGCAGCCGCTCTTCCGGAAACTGCACCGTAGTCAGCCGTTGCCTGCTGGCGTAACTGCCAAAAAAATTCCTGGCCGTCTCCGCCAATCCCTTGATGATGCCTTCGCCCAACATAAACTGCCCTTACTCCGCGCTAGTCTTTCAGAATTTCCACGATACGCTTTTCCTGAACCCTGATCCCTATCTATCAACCTCGCCCAGCACAATATCCACGCTGCCCAGAATCACCACAATATCCGCCACGCTGCGCCCCAGGCACATGTCTTCCAAAATCGTAAGGTTGATCAGGCTCGGTGGCCGCACACGATAACGATACGGGTTCCCGGTCCCGTCGCTGATAAGGTAGAAGCCCAGCTCGCCCTTCGGTGATTCGATCCGTCCATACGCTTCGCCGACCTTAGGACGCAGCCCGCGTATTTTGGCCTTGGGGTCCATAATCGGCCCAGCCGGAACATCCTTCAAGGCCTGCTCCAGAATCTTCACCGACTCGCGCATTTCCAGCACGCGCATCATGTAGCGGTCAAAAACGTCGCCATGGTCGCCGAGGGGAACGCGAAAGGAAAAGCGATCGTAAATTCCGTAGCCGTCCACTTTGCGAATGTCGTAATTCACGCCGCTGGCCCGCAACATGGGGCCGGTGATGCCGGCGCTTATCGCCAGCTCGCGGGGCAGAACTCCAACTCCCTGCGCGCGACCAACGAGAATTTCGTTCTCCATCAGCAGAGATTCAAATTCGTCGAGGAAGCTCGGGAACTCAGCCGTCAACGTGCGCGCCTGGTCGAGCCACGCCGCGGATGTGTCGACGCGCACGCCGCCAAAGCGCATGTAGTTGCACATCATGCGAGCGCCGCTCAGCGACTCGAACAGGTCCAGAATCTTTTCGCGCTCGCGGAAGGCGTACATCAACGGCGTGCCGCTCATGCCCATGTCCTGCATCAGGAATCCGATCAACGCGGCGTGGTTCTGCAGGCGCGTAAGCTCGGCCACGATCACTCGGATGTACTCGGCGCGTTCCGGGACAC
>JBOGMA010000112.1:0-3515 GCA_050746465.1 Acidobacteriaceae bacterium | reverse complement strand
GCGCAGCTTTATCACGAGTTCAAGCAGTTCTTTCCGGGGAACGCGGTCGAATATTTCGTCTCGTATTACGACTACTACCAGCCGGAGGCGTACATTCCGGCGGGCGATCTCTACATAGAAAAAGAAGCGACGATTAACGAGGAGTTGGACAAGCTGCGGCTCTCGGCGACGCGAACGCTGTTTGAGCGGCGGGACGCGATTATTGTTTCGTCCGTGTCGTGCATTTACGGTTTGGGCTCGCCGGAAGCGTATTACGGGATGCTGCTGCTGCTGGAGAAAGGGCAGCGGATTCGGCGCGAGGACATTACGAAGCGGCTGGTGGAGATTCTGTATGAGCGCAACGATACAGATTTTCGGCGCGGGACGTTTCGGGTGCGCGGTGATGTGATTGAGGTGTTTCCGACGTATGACGAGAGCGCGTACCGGATTGAGCTGTTCGGGGATGAGATTGATTCTCTGGCGCAGATCGATCCGCTGTTTGGGACGGTGAAGGAGAAGTATGCGCGGTTGCCGATTTATCCCAAGAGCCACTATGTGGTGCAGCCGGAGCGGAGACGCACGGCCATGGATTCGATTCTGGAAGAGCTGGCGTGGTGGGAAAAGGACCTGGAGCAGCAGGGGCGCATGGTGGAGGCGCAGCGCATTCATCAGCGGACGCGGTTCGATCTGGAGATGATCAAGTCAGTCGGATATTGCCATGGGATTGAGAATTACTCGCGGCATTTTTCGGGGCGGCTGCCGGGGGAGCCTCCGCCGACGCTGCTGGATTATTTCCCGCGGGACTATATGCTGTTTATCGATGAATCGCATGCGACGGTTCCGCAACTGCATGGTATGTGGCATGGCGACCGCTCGCGCAAGCAGAACCTGGTGGACTATGGGTTTCGGCTGCCTTCGGCGCGGGATAATCGTCCGCTGAAATTTGAGGAGTTTGAGGCGCGGGTGAACCAGACGATTTACGTTTCTGCCACGCCGGGACCGTATGAGTTGACGAAGTCGGGCGGAGTGGTGGTGGAGCAGATTATCCGGCCTACGGGACTGATTGATCCCGAAGTTGAGGTGCGGCCAGTGCGCGGGCAGATTGATGATTTGCTGGCGGAGATTCGGGATCGGGCGGCGAAGAACGAGCGGGTGCTGGTGACGACGCTGACCAAGCGCATGGCGGAGGATTTGTCTGGGTACTACTCCGAGGTTTGAGTGAAGTGCCGGTACATGCACTCGGAAATTGAGACGCTGGAGAGGGTGAAGCTGCTGCGGGATTTACGCAAGGGCGAGTATGACGTGCTGATCGGGATCAACCTACTGCGCGAGGGGTTGGATTTGCCGGAGGTTTCGCTGGTGGCGATTCTGGACGCAGACAAGGAAGGTTTTCTGAGGTCGTCTGGCTCGCTGATTCAGACGATGGGGCGCGCGGCGCGCCATGTGAACGGGCGCGCGATTCTGTATGCGGACAAGATGACGGACTCGATGAAGCAGGCGATTGGGGAAACGACGCGGCGGCGCGAGGTTCAGCATGCTTACAACCAGGAGAATGGGATTACCCCGACATCGGTGATCCGGTCTTCGGATATGTCGCTGGCGAAGATTCTGAAAGCGGAGTATGCGGACCTGACGGAGGAGACGGATTCGATGCCGGAGTTTAAGACGCAGGAGGGGCTGGACGCTTACATCGTGAATATGGAGAGCGATATGCGGGAGGCAGCGAAGAAGTTTGAGTTCGAGAAGGCGGCGAAGTTACGGGATAGGATCAAGGAGCTGCGGACGAAGGAGTTTTTATTTGCGTGAGGATGAGGCAGGTTTCTTCATCTGTCTCAATAAACCGGCGGATGATCGGAATTGAGGAGTGGAGCAACCTGTAGATCTCATCAGTTGAACAGTTACCGAGGTGAATCCAAATGACCTTTGGTGGGATCTGGTGCAGAACTGCTCTTTCTGCAAAATCCGAGTCCTTGGAGACGATCGCGAACCCATGAGTTTTGGCGTAATCCCAAATGGCACTGTCGCTGGCTGCGCCTAAATGGCAATTGTGCACATGATCGGAACCAGGGAATGCGACTTGAAGCGACGAAATCAATCGTGGGGAGAGGTTTTCATCCAGCAGAAGTTTCACGCTGACAGAACTTCCAGCTTGCGTTCACGGTCGGCGGCGAATGCCAAACAGGCGCGAATGTCCTCCTCAGTAAGGTAAGGGAAATCACTTAGGATTTGCTCATGGGTCATTCCCGACGCAAGATAATCGAGCACATCGGAGACGGTGATGCGCAGTCCGCGAATGCTTGGTTTGCCGCGGCGCTTATCCGGATCGATTGTGATGATAGCCGAATAATCCATGATGCCCTCTAGCGTAGGCGAAAAGCTCTATTGAAGTAAAGCTCAGAACGAGGGCGGCTGTGCAGCCGGATCAAGGAATTGCGGGCCAGGGGATTGTTGTTCGACTGTTCCCATTCGCCGCGAGGCCATCATCATGCCCGGTGATGATGGCCTCATGTTGCAGTATGCGGTCTTCGTAATTGACTACGGAAACTTGACGAAGAACTCCTTCATTACTGGCGCGGAAGCCGCGGCGCCCGGCGGATTGGACAGTCCGAGAAGCTGCATCACGGTTCGCAGCATACTCTGGTGCTGATAGACGGTTGTGGATTGCTGGGTGTAGCCCGTCTTGACGGCTGGTCCCCAGAAGACTGGAGAGACTTTGCCGCCGCCATAGGTGGTGTCGCTGGTTGACCCCTCGTCGAAGTCGACGATGAGTACGCCATCGCCATTCGGCTGGAATGCGGAGTCATTCGAAAGCGGTTCGACCACCTTTGTCTGGAGCCAGGAGTCCGCTTGCTGAGGCGTTCCATTATGGGCGTCGTCGTTGACGTCTGGGACGATGAAGGAGAATTCGGGCAAGTTGCCGTTGGCCAGATCGGTTGCGAACTGGGTAAAGGGGAATAGGTGGTCATAGGCGACGGTAGAGTTGTCGGCGATGTCGGAAAGCAATGCGAATGGGTTGTGCCGAACCAGGTACGGTCCGGTGTTACCGCCGACGTAACCTCGCGTAATGCCTTCGGCGTAGATTCTGAATGAAACGCCCTGGGAGAGCATGCGGCGGGCGATGTTATCGACGTTCCAGACCTGCGTGGAATTGTCGTTATTTGTGAGCACCTTTCCGGTTGTGAGCATCAGGTAATTTCCGATGGAGGGGGGGGTGTTGGCATAGTAGTGCGTTGCCAGCGCGCCGTTGCGGATGAGGCTGTTGAGGCTGGGCCATTGGCTGCTGCCCACGACCGAGGAGTATTCCGAGTTTTCTTCCATCACCATCACGACATGTGGGACGGCATGGGCGGCCGGCTGCGATACATTGAGCGTGGTCTTGCCCGATCGAGTGGAGTTCTGTGTACTTGTCGCTGTGACGGTTACGTTTCCGCTGGAAGCAGGCGCGGTGAAGAGGCCGCTTGCGGTGATGCTGCCTGCGCTGGCCGCCCACTTTACGGCGGAATTGTAGCTTCCGGTGCCTTGTACTTTCGCGGCGC
>JBOGMA010000111.1:0-2029 GCA_050746465.1 Acidobacteriaceae bacterium | reverse complement strand
ATGATAGGGCGCGCCCCTCGGTCGCGCTTTGATCGCGGTAATTGCCCCGGATATCCAAAATTGCCCCTATTTCTATTGTAGTGATTCGGGATAATTCATCTGCATTTTCTGGAGCTTTTTCTGGCCTTTATTTTCAGCAGGTTAGTGGAAAAATGGGTTCGACTGGGCTTGACATTGCGATTTGCACCCCTAAAGAAGGAATAACGGTTATATGCTGATATAATTTCCGCATGACTACGGCAAACCTGCGCAAAGTCGGAGGGTCGATTATGGTGGTGGTTCCGCCAGCGATTCTTAAAGAGTTGCACCTTCGGGCTGGAGCCACGGTGGGCCTGGTGGTGGAGGGCGAGCGGCTTGTGATTGATCCGAAAGTGAAGCCTCGGTACACGATGGACGAGTTGCTGGCGCAATGCGACGCCGCGGCTCTGATGGATGAGGAAGATCGCAGGTGGATCGATATGCCTTCGGTAGGGCAGGAGCTTTGAAGCGCGGCGAAATCTGGCTGGTTTCGCTCGACCCCGCTCAGGGACATGAGCAACAGGGCACGCGGCCGGTTTTGATCGTTTCTCCCGATCGGTTTAATGCGGTTACGCGAGTGCCGATTGTTGCGCCCATCACTTCCGGCGGCGCTTTCGCCCGGAATGCCGGTTTTTCTGTTTCGCTTGCGGGTGCCGGCACGCGCACCATGGGGGTGATCCGTTGCGACCAACCCCGGCCTCTTGATCTGGCAGCCAGAAATGGCCGGAGATTGGAGAGCATTCCTGACGAAATTCTGGATGATGTACTGGCTCGGCTAGCGACTCTCTTCCAATAAGGGCGGGGCCAGTGCTGACGCAATCGGGAAAGTGCAGGTCCCTCCGCTACCGGTCGGGATGACAATCATTGGAACCGGGGGGCGCGAAGCTGGATGTGCTCCAGGTTCGCTTCTGCTGAATGACAACCTCTCTCTAACCTGCCAATGCGGACGTGTATTCTTCGAGGCCGGCTTTGGAGGTGGCGTGATAGACGACGAGGTCCACGCGGACGATGTCGAACGCGCGGGTTTCGATGAGGTTTCTGGTGCAGTGGCATAGTTCGGCCAACTGAAGGTGGGAGTTGCGGCTGAGTTCGAGGCCGGCGGCGACGAGTATGGCGTAAATTTCGACGCAAGAGGCGCGGGCGAATTCAAAATCCAGCTCGGCCACTTCGTTTCCCTGAGTGGAACGAGTGAGGACCCATCCGCCGCATGCGAGCAGGGCTCCGGTGAGATAGCGGGCCAGCCGCTCCGGCTGATCAGCGCTGAGGGCGGTGAGCTTCAGGTTCCAGGAGCCGGGGTCTGCATCGAGGGAAAGAAGCTCGTTACTTTGCTGGATTTGTTTTTTGTGTGCCTGGATCACAATGCGTTGATCGGACGGGATGGGGGATTCGTTTACGCTGTCTCGGGGTGAGACTGGATGAAGGAAGGGGAGGATTGATCAGCCATTTATGGCACAGATCGAAGGCGGAAAGAAGGCGGGCAGCTTCAGGATTGAGCCAGGAGACCGGGAGGCCGGACCGGCAGGATAACCGACACGGTCGTGCCGTGGTTATCGGGCGCGGCGCTGCTGTCGATTTTGATCCGGCCTCCGTGCGCCTCAACGAATTGCTTTGCCACGAAGAGGCCAATGCCGGTTCCGACGGTCTGGCGGGTGGAGAAGAAGGCATCGAAAACACGCGGCAGCACTTCGGGAAGAATCCCGGGGCCGGTGTCAGCGATGCGGATTGCGATGGCCTCGGGATAGCCCTTCTGGCGAGGTTCATCCTTCACAGATACGGTGAGGGTTCCGCCCATGGGCATGGCCTGAATGGCATTCATAATTAAGTTGGAGATGACCTGCATCATCTCTCCCTTGCGAACGGTAATGTTGCGGGAGTTTTCAAAGCGTGTTTTGACGAGGATGCCGGCAGCGTCGAACCGCGGCTGGTAGATGCGAAGAGCGTCGGCAACGAGGTTGCAGAGCGATGTGCTGACGGCGGCGGAGTGCTCGCGATAGTATCCGAGGGTTTGCCG
>JBOGMA010000110.1:0-5264 GCA_050746465.1 Acidobacteriaceae bacterium | reverse complement strand
ATATCTAGTGGGCCGTGCGACGGGGTTCGCAAGACGTTGGCTCTTCCTCTCCAGCAGGCCTTTCCGACTGATTTTTCTGCGACTTAGAGTGCATTTCCACTCATTTTCCACTTTGACAGCGCATCCTATTGCGCTAGGATGAGTGGAAGAAAGTGGTCGAAAGTGGAATGAATGAGTGATCCTCAACCATTTTACGCCGGAGTAAGGGGCAGGGGAGAGGCTTTCGATCAGGACGGAAAACGATGTTTCGCGGCAATCACCCAACCCGAGTGGATGAGAAAGGACGGCTCAAGCTGCCGGCGGAATTCAAGCGCCGGATTGACGAGAGTTATAACGGCCGTTTTTACATCACCAGCGAGGATGGGCGGGTAGCCAAGGTTTACCCGATACAGGAGTGGGAAAAGGTGGAGCAGAAGCTGGCTGAAATCCCGAACTTCCATCCTGCGAAGAGGAAGCTGATGGACCGGTACAACTACTTCGGCCAGGAGTCGGAAATGGACGCGCAGGGGCGGGTTTTGCTGCCACAGATTCTGCGCGAGAAGGCCAGCCTGGTGTCGGACGTGGTGGTGGTTGGCAACATGACGTATCTGGAAGTTTCGAATCGCGAAGCGTTTGTCGCGAATATGGATGCGAATCCGCTGACGGCGGAGGACGAGAAGGCGCTGGCGGAGTTTGGGTTATAGCAAGGTTTTGATTTCCCTGAGGGGAGCGCATGAGCGGAGTTGAGCGGCATGTGCCGGTTCTTTTACAAGATGCGATCCGATTTTTGAATGTGCGCCCAGGCGGCGTTTACGTAGACGCGACGCTTGGGTTTGCAGGACATGCGAGCGCGATTGCGCAAAAGGTTGGCGCGGAAGGCAGGTTGATCTGCTTTGACCGCGATCCAGAGGCGATGGCGCTTGCGAAGGCCCGATTGAAGGACTTAGGCGTCGAGCTGGGCAAAAACATGCCGCGACTGGAGTTCCACGATGTGGAGTTTTCCCAGGCGGCCAACATGCTGGAGCGAGGCAGCGTCGACGGACTGCTGGCCGACTTTGGCGCCAGCTCGATGCACTTTGATCAGGCGCAGAGAGGATTCAGTTTTCAGGCGGACGGACCTTTGGATATGCGGATGAATCCGCGCCGGGGCCTGACCGCCGCACAAGTGGTAAACCAGTTCGGCGAAAAAGAGCTTGCCGACCTGATTTACGAATTCGGAGAGGAAAGGAGGTCGCGGAGAATCGCCAGAGCCATTGTCAGGGCCCGGCCGATTACGACGACGGCGGAATTAGCCAGAGTGGTATCGGCCGCGGCCCCGACGATGAAATCTGAAAAGATTCATCCGGCGACGCGAACCTTTCAGGCTCTTCGAATTTTCGTAAATGCCGAGTTGGAGGAGATTGACGCGCTGTTGAGCGAGGCTCCGGGGCTGCTGAAGCCTGGAGGGAGGCTGGTGGTGATCAGCTTTCACTCTCTGGAAGACCGGCGTGCCAAGGACTCGCTGCGCGAAGGGGCGCGGCAGGGAATTTATGAAGTGCTGACGCGGAAGCCGGTAACGGCCGAAGCGGAAGAGACGGATCGCAATCCGAGGGCGCGCAGCGCGAAGCTGCGGGCAGCGGAGAGAAAGACAGGCAACAGGAATTAGGAAAAAAGATCGGGCCGGGGTCGTCCTGCCGCAGTAAATGGCGAAAGTGCAAGACCAACCCTCGTAATGATTCCCTCCTGATATCAGCGACCCGGGCCCGGTCGTTGGAAGGGAAGAGAAGTTGGCAGTGAACAGTGCGCAGTTCTGAGCGATATGGATTCTGCCCGCTGGGGACTGACAACGGGACTTGAAGTTTTCTGGAGATGCGAAAATGGCGACACAGGTGATAGCAGCGCAAGCCGGATTTGAGTATGGGCGCAGGGAAGCGACGGGGCGCGCATTGGAGCGCAGCCTTGAGCGCAATCAGGCGCTGATGGCGGCGCAGCAGCGGGCGCGGCGCGGGCCTACGCCTGAGGTGTTGTTCGCCAAACGGTTTGATAATTCGCGGTTGGTAAAGGCTGCAGACCCGGTGCGGACCAGGGAAATGCGCATGTTTGCATGCGTGATGGCGATGCTCCTGGGAATTTTCATGGTTTATGGGTGGCAGCACTTTAGTGGGATTGAGTACGGCTATCACATCGAGTCGGAAAAGGCGCAGTTGCAGCAGCTTCAGGAACAGAACCGGCAGCTTCGCCTGCAGGAAGCGCAATTGGGCGATCCGGCTCGGATTGATCAATTGGCTCAACATCTGGGGCTGACGGTTCCGGTTCCAGGACAGGTAGTTCGCCCGGACGCGCCCGTGGATCCGAACGCTCCGGTATTGGCAGAGACGCATCCGTTGTTGCCGTCGATGCGCTAAGTGCGCACGCGCACGAGTTTCCTCAGGGAGGTCCCCGCTCCCTGAGGAAAAGTTTGACGGACCGAGATTTGGAAATGCTGTAATCTTCATTTGGGGGGAGCTTCGGCAGCGGTGAAGGGTCGGTCGTTCTCTCCTGCATCTTCTCGTTCCTCCTCTTATACAGTTGGAGAGCCGGGCGTGGTTACGCCCATGCGGCGCATCCGCATGTTCGGCGTGCTGGCGGTTCTGGTTTTCTGGGCCGCGGTCATTTCCGGGCGCCTGGTATACCTCCAGGTTTTCCGCCACCACTATTACATGGAGCAGGCTGCGCGCCAGCAGGAGCACAGCTTTGAAGTTGCGCCCCGTCGCGGGATTCTCTACGACCGTAATCTGCATGCGCTGGCCATGACGGTGCTGCAGGATTCAATTTATGCCGTGCCGTCCGAGATTGTAGACAAACCAAAGTACGCGGCTGAGCTGGCAAAAATCGTCCATACGGATCCTGAAGACCGCTACACGACAGAAAAACGGATTCTGGCGCGGCTGAATGCGTCGCGGGCGTTTGCGTGGGTGGCCCGCAAGCAGAACCCAGAGGTCGTGAGCCGGGTGAAAGCCCTTAAGTTGAAGGGAATTTACTACCAGAAAGAATTCAAGCGTTTTTACCCGAACAACCAGATAGCCGCGCAGGTGCTGGGTTATGTAGGTGTGGACGACAACGGGCTCGGCGGTCTTGAGCAGGAGTTCAACGCCGATCTCCATGGGGTTCCGGGGCGGATGCTGACGGCGGTGGATGCGCGGCGGCATGTGCGCGGCAGCAGCGAGCGCGAGCCTCTGCCGGGCGAGAACCTGGTCCTGACGATTGACGAAAACATTCAGTTCATGGCCGAGCAGGCGTTGGACCGCAACATGGAACGCACGCACGCGCAGAGCGGCACGATCGTGGTGCAGGACCCGCACACCGGTCAGATTCTGGCCCTGGCCATGCGGCCTACGTTCAACCCGAATGATTTCCGCCATGCCAGCGCGAGCCTGCTGCGCGACCGCGCAACCAGCGATGTCTATGAGCCGGGCTCGGTGTTCAAGCTGGTGACCTATTCCGCGGCGCTGGAAGAGCATGTGACCACGCCGACCGCGATGATTCCGACGCTGGGCGGCCAGATCAACGTGGCGGGCCGGATTGTGCATGACGACCGGGATGCGATCCGCTTTGAAGCCCAGCATGGGAACGTGCTTACCACGACTCAGGCTCTGGAGCAGTCGAGCGACGTGGCGGCCATTGAGCTGGCCGAGCGCATGGGCAAGGACAAGTTCTATCAGTACATTCGTTCGTTCGGATTTGGGCAGAGAACAGGCATTGAGCTTCCGGGCGAGACGCGCGGGCTGTTGAAGCCGCCGCGAAAATGGGAACCGACGACAATCGGGTCCATCCCCATGGGGCAGGAGATCGGCGTGACTCCACTGCAGGTGATCACGATGGCTTCGACCATCGCGAATGGCGGCGTGTATTTGCCGCCTCACATTCTGCTGGCCAGCTCAAACGAACACCCCAACGAAAAGCTGGTCCCGGCGGCGTTTCATCCGGAGTATGAACTTCCGAATCCTCTGCCCGAAGGTGCGCACCGGGTGATTTCCACGCTGACGGCCGCGCAGATGCGCCGCATGATGGAAGACGTGGTGGAGCACGGAACCGGCATTCCGGCACAGTTGAACGGCTACAGCGCGGCCGGCAAGACGGGGACGGCGGAGAAGATTGATCCGCGAACGCACACGTATTCGAAGACGAAATATATAGCCTCGTTTGTGGGCTTCGCGCCGGTGAATGATCCGGCTGTGACGATTGTGGTGGTGATGGATTCGCCGTCGTATCAATATCACTATGGAACATCGGCCAGCGCGCCGGTTTTTCATGCGTTGGCGCAGCAGATTCTGGAGTACCTTGGCGTGCCGCATGATCAGGACGTGAAATCGACCCAGCAGATGGCGGCGATTGAGAACACGCACGTTGTGGACGATGATCCGGAACAGTCCGACGCTGACCTGAAGTCGATGTTTGATGCAGTGAATGACCTGCCGGCGGATGATCCCCTGCGGGCGAAGGTGGACGGTTCGGCGGCGCTGCCGGTTTCCAAGTCGCAGGAGGATGCTGGCGTGGAAGAGCAGATGGGTCCTCCTTCAAGCAGCGAACAACCAGAGTCGAGCGGCAGCGATGCGGCTGAATCAGCAAGTGCAGCTCCGGCGCAGAGCCCGGCACCCGCAACGAGCATATCTGCTGCCAAACAAAATGTTGTCGTGTCATCGGGCAAGCGCGTTGCCGTGCCTTCGTTACTTGGCCAGCCGGTTCGCTCGGTCATCGAGCGGGCGGGCGGAGCGGGACTTGGCGTGCAGGTGGTAGGGACGGGCATCGCGCGACAGCAGGTTCCGGCAGCGGGAACCATGGTTCCGGTGGGAACGCAGGTGGTGGTGCGGTTCGGAAGGTAGGGATCGCCATCTCGAAGTTTCGAGCACTGCCGTTCAGTGAGCCGTGTCTCTCGCTCTCTTGAAATATTGTCTGGACTGGGGCAGAAACAGGAGCCAGGCAATGCCTGCCAGTATCAGGCAATGAATGGCAAGTTCCCGGTAAGCGCCAAATGCGCTCAGCACGACGTGGAAGACCATCCATGCGAGCGCCAGCCAGCGTGCCCAGTTGCAGCCGCGGAGCATGAAGACTCCCGCCAGGATTGCCAGAGCTTCTGTCGCTTCGATCAAAATTCCATCTGGCTGTCGCAGATCGTGAATATGGGCGAAACCGCCGATGATCCCCACGGCCAGAAAAAGGCAGGCGACGACAAGGACGGGAACCGGACGCCGAACCGTGTCCACAACAGCACCTCAGCCGCACTCTAACACCAATTCCTGAGTCGCTGTATCCCGAAGCCGATACAC
>JBOGMA010000109.1:0-11500 GCA_050746465.1 Acidobacteriaceae bacterium | reverse complement strand
GCGGAGCCACTCTGGGTAGAAAATGCGGTACGCTCGATGACAACTTTGAGCAGGACTGCGGCGGAAATCATAACCCAGGCCGATGGAGTCCACAGCATGACCGATATCACCGGCTTTGGTCTTATGGGGCACGGTCGCGAAATGGCGATGGCGAGCGGCGTAACACTTGAAATTGAAGTTGAAGCTGTGCCCCGCATCGATGGCGCTCTTGAAGCAGTTCGACGGGCGGCTATCCCAGCAGGTCTGCTGGCAAATCGGGAGTTTGCCGAGTGCGTCATCGCTGAATCGCCGGAGAGCCATATCTCCGCCGATTCGCGAACATTGATGTTTGATCCACAAACGTCCGGCCCGCTGCTCATCTCCGTCGCGGCGGAGAGTGCTGGAAGCCTTCTTGACTCGCTTCATCGTGCGGGCTTGACGGCAGAGAAAATCGGCAGGGTTCTTGGTGTTTACGCGGCAGGGAGCGGGAAACCGGCAATTATATTGCGATGAACAACGGCGAACAAACTCACGCGCTGTACCGCCTGCTGCCGTCTCTGAATGATCTTCTATTGACTGCTCAAGCCGCAACACAGCTTCGATCTCATCCGCGTGAGGCGGTTGTACGTTCAGCGCGCAATGTGCTGAATCAAATTCGGCAAGAGATAGCGGATGGACAACATACTCAAGCTAGTCTGACTGCTCGCTTAAGCGACCTGGGGGACAGCATAGCAGGCGACCTTGACCGAAGCGGAAGATTCTCTTTGCGGCCGGTCATCAACGCGACGGGGGTCATTCTTCATACAAATCTAGGCAGAGCGCCCTTAGGCCAATCCGCGCTGGATCACATAGTCGAGGTCGCAGGCAATTATTCGAATCTTGAACTCGACCTATCATCTGGCGAGCGCGGCAGCAGGGATGCCCACGTCGAATCTCTCGCAGTTCGCGTGATGGCGAAGACGATTGGAGAAAACGAACCGCCGAACGATCTCCAGGCCATGGTCGTCAATAATTGCGCAGCCGCAACCTTCATCGCCCTGAATACCCTTGCTGAGGGCAAAGAAGTATTGATTTCGAGAGGCGAACTTGTAGAAATAGGCGGCGGCTTCCGTATTCCGGAGATTCTTACAAAGTCAGGAGCCTGCCTTCGCGAAGTTGGCTCGACAAATCGAACACGACTGACCGACTACGAGCAGGCCATTTCGCCAAATACAGGGCTGATTCTGCGCGTGCATCAATCAAATTTCAGCATGCAGGGATTCGTTACAAGACCTCGGCTTCCGGAGTTGATCGAACTGGGCAAAAGAGCCAATGTGCCAGTCTTTGAGGATCAGGGTACGGGTCTTATCTTTTCGCTGGAGAAGCACGGAATTCATTGCGAAGAATCCTTGCTTGAAAGTTACCGGCCAGGTTGCGACCTGATCGCCGCGAGCGGTGACAAACTACTGGGCGGGCCACAGTGTGGGTTGCTGATCGGCAGGAAATACCTGCTCGAGCAAATCCGGCGAAACCCGCTGTTGCGGACTTATCGCGTGGATAAGATGACGTATGCGGCGTTGGAAGCTACTTTGCTCGACCATCTTTCCGGGGCGGCCGATTCAATTCCAATCCGCCGCATGATCGGCACGAGCGCGATTGAAATCCAGGCTCGTTGCCATTCGATTGCCGATCAGCTACGGGCACCGGAACTGTTCGTGGAGGTCGTGGCGGTAAAGAGCCTGATTGGAGGCGGAACGACTCCAGGGGCCTCGCTGCCAAGTTATGCGCTGTCTCTTCGCCATGCGACCCTGACGCCGGATGCGCTTTTGTCCGCTCTGCGTCAGTCCGAGCCTCCCGTGATTGGCAGACTCAACGAGGACAGAGTTCTGCTTGATTTGCGCACTGTCAATGCGGACTGCGACGCGTTGTTAGGAACTCTTTTGAACGGCTGCTGGACTGACCTGCAATCGGGCCTGCAAACATCTGGGAAATAGAAGCATGGTTTCTCACGATACGAAAACTCAACGAACTTCCATCGTGATCGGCACCGCCGGACATATCGATCATGGGAAGACGACCTTAGTGCATGCCCTGACGGGAGTCGATACCGACCGCTTGCCGCAAGAGAAGCGCCGCGGAATCACGATTGACCTTGGGTTCGCTCTTCTGGAGACAAAAAGTGATGGCAGCACGCCGCTCCAGTTGAGCTTCGTCGACGTTCCGGGCCATCATCATTTCATTCGAAACATGCTTGCCGGCACAGGTGGAATTGACGCGGTAATGTTGGTGATCTCAGCAGATGAGGGCGTGAAGCCTCAGACAGAAGAGCACCTGGCAATTTGCGAAATGCTGGGAGTCAATGCTGGTCTTACTGTTGTTACAAAAGTGGACAGAGTTCCCTCAAGTGGTCTTGACTCGGTCTTCCAATCGATTCGGCGATTCCTGAGTGGCACATTTCTAGACTCTGAGAGGACGCCCATCATTCCCGTGTCCGCGTACTCCGGCCAAGGCATGGACCGTCTCCGATCTGAGCTGGTGTCGCTCGCTACCCGCATTCCCACTCGAAATTCGGACGCTCTTCCGCGGTTGCCCATCGATCGCGCATTTGTAATGAAGGGTTTTGGCACCGTGGTCACGGGCACGCTAATGTCTGGAAGATTCAGTTGCGGCCAGGCGCTTATGATTGAGCCGGGAAACCGAGCGATACGAGTACGCGGCATCCAGGTCCACGGCCGATCTGAAGAAGTAGCCCGAGGCGGCTCGCGAGTCGCTTTGAACATTGCAGGGGTCAACGCCTCAGAGATAAGGCGCGGACAAACGGTGTTGCCATCGGGTGCGCTTGCCGCAGTGACCATTATTGATGTTGAAGCGCGACTGCTACCCGGCGCGCAGGAACTCAAACATGGCTGCCATGTTCAATTTCATGCATTCTCCGCGGAAGCTGCGGCAAAAGTGTCGCTCTATACGGATAGACCTGTCGGACCCGGCCGGGCTCGTTTGATGCGCCTCAAATTGGGTAAGCCCATCGTTCTCGCGCCGGGTGATCGGTTCGTGCTGCGGCTGCAGTCGCAGGCTACGACAATTGGCGGCGGACGCATCCTCGACACTCAACCGGTTTCAGGGCTGCGGAAGTCGGTATGTCTGGACTGGCTGCAGCAACTCAGGGACGCTCCGAATGAAGAGCAGCTTCTCCTGCGCATTGGCAGGCGCGGCCTGCGTGGCTTGCATTTATCCGCGCTGTCAGTGGAAACAGGCTTAACCGCCGAGGCAATCACCAGGATCATCCGTCCTTTGTTGGCTGCTGGAAGACTCATAGAGGTTCCAGGCGATTTACTAATGACGGAGGAGAATGTTGAGAGCGCTCAACGTCTGGTGATGAGCAGCTTCGATCAGCGAGCAAAGACTTCGGCCGGCCCCGGAGTGAATCGCTCAGAATTGCGAACTCAGACTCAATTGAGCCTTGAACTTTTCAACTATGCTCTGGAAGAGCTGGCGCGCCAACGTCAACTGCGGATTCAGCAGGAATGGGTTTTTCCATTTGATTCCGGCGGGCAAGTTCCGGAAAAGGACCAGCAGTTGCTGGGTTCTATTGCAAAATACTTCGAGGCTGCAGGGCTTGCCCCTCCTTCTTCCGACGAAGTGGCGGGCAAAATGGCCATCGAGCGTCGCGAGATGCGCCGGCTTATGACTCTGCTCCTGCGCGATAAAACACTCGTAAAGCTGGGCAACGAGGAACTCTACATGCACCAACTCGTCCTTACACGGCTGCGTTCACACATAGGAGGCCTTCGGGGGCAGACACTTGACGTGTCGCAGTTCAAGCAATTGACGGGCCTCTCCCGCAAGTACGCTATCCCGCTGCTGGAGTATCTGGATCGGGAGCGAGTCACGCGCAAAATCGGCGAGTGCCGGTTGGTGTTGTAACACCGCGATTCGTCATGCTATAGTGCCAACACTCCAGCATCCCAAAGTTGAAGCAATGGCTGATAACGAAACGAAGATCCGACTGATCGAAGATGCGGACGCGACCGGAGAGATTGCACAGGTCTACGACGAGTGGCGCGCCAAATCAGGACGGCAGAATATGCCCGGGATTCTTAAATGCTTCAGTCATCGGCCTGATTTTCTGCGGGATGTCATGCGCTTTGGCGATACTGTTCACTTCTCCGAAGGCCACCTTAGCCGCAGGACCAAGGAAGCGATCGCAAGCTGGGTTTCGTGGCTTAACCGCTGTCCATATTGACTGGACTCTCATGCATACTTCCTGCGGGTTCAGGGAGCAGAGGAAAAAACGGTACAAGCCATTGCCGAAGGCAAGCTGGACGAAGCGGGCCTGAGCGAAGCTGAGCGAGCGCTCCTGGACTATGTTGCGAAGGTGACCGAGGCGGCGTATCGCACCACTGCGGAAGACGTGCAGTTGCTCCGTGAACATGGATGGACAGAGCCGCAGATCGCTGAGGCCGTTTATATAACGGCCATGTTTGCGTTCTTCAATCGCGTTGCTGACGCGTTCGGTATTTCTCCTCAGGGATATCTTGAGATGAATTCGTTGACGAAATAAGTAAAGGATTGCGAGCGATCGTGGCGCGCTGCTTTGCTTTGGCCCCGCCACAGCAATTCCTGAGTAACTATATTCCGAAGTCATCACACTCAATCGATGCGACCATCAGGGAGCAGCGACCTTGCACAAAAATCAAAAAGCCACAGCAACTCAGGAATTGCCTTAATACATAAACTTCAATGCAAATTGCACCTGGCGCGGAGTTCCCGCGGCAAGAATATGGTTGAATGTAGGCGAGCTGATATCGCTGTCGGGTAACCGGAAGTTGGTGCGGTTCAGGATGTTAAACAGCTCCGCACGAAACTGGAAATGCGTCGATTCCGTCACCTTGATATTCTTAAGAGCGCCGAAATCCCAGTCGGCAAAGGCCGGACCAATGTTAACGTTGCGACCTTCTGTGCCAAACTGCCCCGCGTTCGCTGTAACATCAAGTCGCTGGAAAGCACTGGAGTTGAGCCATGCGTTCGCCTTACGCGGCCCTGAATTGGGGTTACCGACGAGGTTGGGCCGCTGCGCGGAAAATCCTGTGATCTCCGGAGCGGTGCCTTGCGCCGCCACGTCGTTTGAATCGAAGACTGTGAATGGGGTCCCGCTCATCAGCGTGGCGATGCCGTTCAACTCCCATCCGCCGAGCCCCCACTGGTACCAGTTCTCCGCATGGGTCCAGAATGGAAGCGCCCATTCATAGCTCGCAACGAATCGGTTGCGTGCGTCGAACAGCGAGAGCCCGCGTTCTGCCTTGAGATTGAATGGATCCTGGGCGAGATCATTTTCGCCTGCGACGTCCTTCGCGGCCGATCCGCTTATGTTGAGCGATGACACATCATCAATGTCTTTCGACCACGTGTAGGACAGAAGGAATGAGAGGCCATGGCTGAACCGCTTACGCATCGACGCTTCCAATGCGTTGTAAGAGGAGTTGGCAATGCCCGCGATTTCGCCCGTCGATGAATACTGGCAACTGCTCGGCGAATCAGCCAGCGTGCAGCCGGAATAGAGTCGCCGCTGATCTGCATTGCTGGAATTCGAAATCGGCTGGCCGTCCACGGTTCCGGGAACGAATACCGCCGGGTTCGCTTCAATAAAGCGCGGCAGGTGCGTGCCCTTCGTGCCGACATATCCGATCTCTAAGATCCAATCAGGTCCTATCGAGTGCTGTAAATTCAAGTCCCAATCCTGGGCGTAAGGGAGTGTCAGTGTCGGCGACAGCGTCAGGTTCGTAAGCGGCTTAGAGAACGTCCCCGCGGCCGGAGGATTGCCGTTGAACGGATCTGCGAAGTTCGGCAAACTCACCTGCGGCGTTCCCAGGAATGGAGGCGCGCTGATAGGCGCCTGCAAAGGGCCGCCCTGCCCGGTGTAATAAGGCTCATAGAAGATACCGTAGGACGAAGTGACCAGCCAGTTACCTTGGCCGCTCGGATCCCACGCGATACCAAGGCGGGGCGCGAATCCTTTCATATCGGTGGGAATTAGTCCTTTAGGTACGCCGGGATCGCCTGGATACAGCAGTCCCGCGGGCGCATTCGGCATCACCTGGGACTGCTTTCCAGGCTCAAACAGCGTTAACCGGTTGTGAATTTCCGTGTACGGTTCCGGCAGCTCATAGCGCAGGCCGTAATTGATTGTGAGTCGCGACGTGACCTTATACGTATCCTGCGCATACAAATTGGCGCTGTTGCCGCGAATGCCGCGCGAGAAACTGCCGATACCTTGCAGGAAAACAACTGGTTGTCCGGTAAGGAAACTGGCGAACGCATCCGTTACCGGGAATGGCGCAAATACGAAAAAGCCGTTGGTCGCAATTCCCTGCAGCACGTTAATTTCCTGATGCTGGTATCCGCCGCCGAATTTCAGCGTGTGCTTGCCGCGCACCCAGGTCAGCGATCCGGAATAGTCAAAGGCATTTTCGTAGGTGTTGCGCGGGCCGGTGATCGGATCACCAACAGTGGAGTAGCCGTTGACCTGGATAAAGGGCGGCCCAGCGGCGAGGTCGAGGCTCGGCTCGTATTGGAATCCAAGGCTTGAGGGCGACTGATGGTTCTCACCCTCGCCGAAGAGAAACTTGTTGCGGAGAAGCGAGAATCGCACCACGCTGATCAGGGTCGGCGAGAAGGTATGCGTCTCTTGCGCGACAAAGTTCTGCGCGCGCTGGCCTTCGCCTACCGGGAAGCCCGGCACGCTGGCTCCGCCTGGTGATAACGGATCGATTTGGGAGAGTTGATAAAAAATGTAACGGAAATTCAGCACATCACGCGGGTTGAGGTAATGGTCAACCTTGACGCCGAACTGATCGGAATTATTGCTTAAAGTCTGGGTGGTAGAGAACAGATTGGTGCCCTCGTTTGGAAGCGGAAAGAAGGTCAACAAATTTTCTGAAATCGAGTTGAACTGTTCCGATGGCACCTGATTGTTCGGGTAGGGCGCGTTGGCGAAGACGTTGAAAAGCTGGTGTGCCGGATTGTTGCAGAAGCCGTCCGTAAAACCCTCTGGGCAGAGTTCGGAGAAGTCGCCGGTTCGCTGCTTCACCGACGGCACAGTGGTGAGCTCTGTCTCGCCCTGGCGATTTCGGAAGCCTTCATAGAAGCCGAAAAAGAAGGTTTTGTCTTTTTTGATTGGTCCTCCGATTGTGGCGCCGAACTGGTTTTGCTTCAGCGGCTCCTTCGTCAGCGCGAAATAATTGTTGGCATCGAGTGAGTCGTTGCGCAGGAACTCCCACAAAGCCCCGTGGAACTTGTTCGTGCCCGACCGCGTGATGATGTTTGTCGTCGATCCGAGCGCATCTCCGAACTCGGCATTCGCGCTATGCGTGATGATGCGAAACTCGGTGATCGCGTCCACGGGCGGCTTGAAGACGAATCCGCCGTCAACCCCGTTGAAGTTGTTCGCGCCGTCGATGAGAAAGTTGTTTGATTCAGGCCGCTGGCCATTGACCGCATAGCCCTGTCCGCCGCGGAGCGATCCACCTGCTTCGGCTATTCCAGGTGTCAAGGGAACGACCCCAGGTTGCAACAGGCCAAGCTGCGAGAAGTTGCGCCCATTCAGTGGTAGATCCTCCAACTCCCGCTGTTGGACCACCTTGCCCATGCTGGTGACAGTTGGCTCGATCAACTCAGCGTCGGCACGCACCAGTACCTGCTCCTTTTCCGAGCCGATCGCGAGATGTGGCGAAACAGAAGCCGTCTCGTTCACGTTGATCGTGATGCCATCCTGCACATATTCCTGGAAACCCTTTGCTGCGACCCGCAGGCGGTAGTGCCCAACCGGGAGTTCCAGAAGAACGTAATTACCGTTGCGATCGGTTGTTGCCATCCGTGACAGCCCTGTCTCCGTCTGCCGCGCTGTAACCGCTGCGCCCTGAATGACAGCGCCGCTTGGGTCTGTAACCGTGCCGAGAATGTTTCCGGTGATCTGCTGCGCATACAAACTAACGCAAGCCAGCAGTGCAAATGCCAGCACGTTGCAAACGATTTTCATGTTATCACGACCTCCCAGGAAACCTGGAACTACAAACACAATGACGTCGGCGATCCGTGTGGCCCCATACGCCAGGAACCTACCGGATCGTCAATGGCCAGCAAGTTAGAGAATCATGGCAAGGAACGCCAGTAGCAGGAGTCACCTGGATTCGGGGGAAGAAATCGCTTGGCGGGCTGCTCAAATGAAAGTAATAGTTGGGCTGTCGCACTGTCTTGCACCGGTCGATGGATATCGCTCTCAACCTTTCGGTGGAGACTGACCGCAATCGGACAATGAAGATCGCACGAGACTCGGCGGCATCTCGCTGGGCGCGGAGACGACACGTTCGCGGTATTCACCTTCACTGAGGAATGAGAGAATCCGGTTCCGGATCTACCTGATGCAAACTACTGGCCTTCCAACTGCGGGCAGGGCTGAGCAGACGCTGTATCTCAACCTCTGCTCTTACTCCGGAGCGGACATGGAGGGCGGCGCTTCCGCCGGCGCGCTGCCCCAGCTCTTATTCGGCCGCGGACCCATGGTGAGAACCAGAGTAGCGCCATTGGCTATGTCGGAATGGCTGAACCACGGCTTGTTCCACGGCTTGCCGTTCAATGTGGCGGACTGAATATAGATGTTCGTGGCGGAGTTGTTGCGGGCAACGATAGTGAAACTATGCCCGTTGCCCAAATGGATCGTTGCCTTGTTAAAAAGCGGGCTGCCCATGATGTAGTTCGGGCTGGAAGGATCGACTGGATAGAAGCCGAGCGCGCTCATCACATACCACGATGACGTCGAGCCCTGGTCGTCCATGCCGGGAAAGGCGTAGCCCGACTTGTCGCTGCCGTACATCAGGCGCAGGATTTCGCGCGCCAGCTTCTGCGTCCTCCATGGCTGTCCACCCCAGTCGTAAAAGTAGGCGGCTTGCTGGTCAGGCTGGTTTCCCTGCACATACTGGCCTATGACTCCGGTGCAGTCGCGGCAAATTCCCTTCGCCGTATACGGCGTCGAGAAGAACTGGTCGAGCTTGGCGTCGAACTTGTCGCGGCCGCCGAGAAGATTGATGAGTCCCTGCACGTCATGCGGGACCAGCCACAGCGTGGACCATCCCGACGCCTCTTTCATCATGAAGTTGTAGTACGGCTCGGTGGGATCGAAGGGGGAAATCCATTTGCCGTCGGCGGTTTTGCCGCGCATAAAGGCGTCGGAAGGATCGAAGACATTCTGATAGTTGTGCGCCCGCTTCAGGAACATCTCGTAGTCGTCCATTTTGCCCAGGCGCTTGGCGTACATGGCCATGGCGTAGTCGTCCCAACTGTATTCGAGCGTGGTGGCGGCGCCCGCCTTGCCTCCGGCGTAAGGAGGATCGGGATTAAAAGGAGGAACCACGTCGGAGATCCAGCCCTGGCGCATGTATTCGGCCAGGTACTTCCGCGGGCCGTTCGGGTCAGTGGCATTTTTGCGCAGATAGGGATAGACCGACGCCCAGTCGAAGTTGAGCCCGCGCTCCCAGTCGCCCAGGTACATGAAGACGGCATTATCACCGTGGAACGATGTGCCCATGTAGCCCGACTCGCGCGCCATATCGAGCTGCGACCGCAGGATGTCAACCTTCACCTTAGGCTCCAGCATGGTAAGCAGCACAATCTGGTTTCGACCTGTATCCCAGAAAGGCACGGGACCGTAGCGGTCATAGGACGCGGTGTGCACCTGATGATCGCGACCGGTGAACTGATCGCCCGCGCTCGCTACCAGGCGCGGGCTGTCGAACGAATGATAGAGGCACGAGTAGAAGAGCATCCGCTCCTTCGGCGTGCCTCCGGTCACGTCGATCAGGTCCAACTTCTTCGCCCAAGCCGCTCTCGCCTGCCGGTGGATGCGATCGAAGTCCCAGCCCGGATCCTCAGACTGAATGCGCCGTTCCGCCTCGTCGTAGCTTGCGCCTTGCGCGATCTTCACCAGGACCTGTGCGCCATTGGTAGTGACAAAGCGCAGATACGCGCCGGCGAACTTGCCGGAGACGTCGCGCCGGGCGGGCTTCACATCACTGAAGCCGATGATGGACCAGCCGGGCTCGCGCGGCGGAATCTGCCGGAAAGTTCCGAAATCAGCAAACGGTTTGGAGAACTCCGCAACAAAGTACCGGCCGCGCTTGGTATGGCCGTGTACGGTGTGGTCATCGACCACCTCAACTTCGCCCTCATCATTCCCGAGATCGATCAGAACGTGCGACTTCTTCGACTCCGGAAAAGTGAAGCGAAACAGACCCGTCCAGGTCGTCGCAGTCATCTCCGCTCGAGTATGGAAGTCGTTGAGGTAAACACTGTAATAACCGGGTGAGGCAACTTCGCGCGACTTGTCATAAACTGACGCGCTGCGTTCAGGCGGAATCGTGAAGTTGCCCGTCATCGCGGCAACAACCGGACCATCATCCACCGCGGTGCTGAAGCCATAGATCATGCGGTCGGGATAGAAATAGGACGCGCGCACCCCAGCCGGGTACATGAGGTCAAGATTGGCATTGATGGGCGCCAGATTGACGGGACTGTGCGGCAGCGTGGCTCCGGGTGAGGTAAAGCCAGAGTAAAGCTGCTCGCCCGGCGGCGGCGCATTGCCAATGAGTTTCTGATTGTCCAGCGGAGCAGTGCCGACGAGCGGGTTGGCCGTATCGACCGGGGCCTTCTGCGCAGAAGCAACGAGGCAGAGACTGCTTGCGGAAAGCAGCGCGAGAGAAAGGCGGAAGAGGCTCATACGGATTACTGCTCCTTGGTGAGAAAAGTTGCGCGGGCCTGACTCCTGCGCGCAGGCCCAGAGTGAACGCCGCTTATTCCTTCGCCGGAACCAGCGTCATAGCAAGCACGGCCACGTTGCGGCTCGCCGGAAGGCTGATGCTCCGCACCACCTTCCCGCTATCGAGCGGGAAACTGTAAGCATAGGCGTAGAAGGGATTCCCATCCACGGAGCCATCGGCAGCCAGCCGATAGGGCATCTCCACCGCGACAGACTGACCGCGGACTTGGCGGCCCGGCTCCGCCCAGTCGCTCAGGCTCTGCGTGAACGAAGCCGTTGTGCCGTCGTCGTAAGTCACGAGGAAGGGCTGCATGGTTTGGCGGCCTTCTACGGCAAGGGCCAGCAGTTTGATGCTGGAGAAATTGCCGTGCGGAAGCGCAACTGTCTTCCCTGTCACCGCGTCCGGCGCATTGGCGGGACCAAGGTGAAAGATCACGCCATCGCCGACGGGATCGGAGCCGAGCGCTTTCTGCGACAGTGCGTAGCCTCCACCATCCATGCCGCCAGCCTCGGAAAACTTCGAGCCATCCGTGTAGATTCCCGTAACGTTGAAGTCGCCGGTAAGATCGACAGGCATGGTTCCCGTGAGGACCTGGGTCACCGCAACGGTGGCGGCGGTGGAGTGCGTGATGCCGTCGGCGGTTCCCGTAATGGTGAAGTTGGCAGTGCCGGGCGCGGCGTCATTCGATGCCGTGAGAGTGAGCGCGCCATTGGGCTGGAACAAAGCAGTCACGC
>JBOGMA010000108.1:0-1749 GCA_050746465.1 Acidobacteriaceae bacterium | reverse complement strand
CTTCTGTTCCCTTGAAAGGTTCGTTCCTAATGTTACCGAAGACCTTCGCTCGCCATCCACTTCACCTCGAAACCGGATTGGGCGGCAGTGAAACCGCTGCTGGGCATGATTGAGGAGCGGTTGGCTTCATTCGGGCCGAGGCCGCATTGGGGAAAGCTCTTTGTCATGAATCCCGAAAAGCTGCAAAGCCAATACGAACGCCTTCAGGATTTTCGAGAGCTTCTTCGCAGCGACGATCCGGCGGGAAAATTCGGCAATGCTTTTCTTCGCAGAATTCCGCGACTCCTCGCATTAGATACGGCCCTGAACCGCAAATAACGCGATACGCGTGCTCACGTTGGCGCGCATCTTAGATTGCGATGCCAGGCTCTCTCGAAATCCGCTCAAAGATGGCGCGGGTTAGCACCCGGACCCGAATCGTGGAGATTTACGGAGCCTTGGCAATCCTCAATCTCGTGGCGTGGGGCTGGGCTCTGGTCGCGTTTCATGGCTATCCCGTGCTTCTGGGAACCGCATTTCTGGCATACAGCTTTGGCCTTCGCCACGCGGTGGACGCGGACCATATCGCCGCGATCGATAATGTCACCCGCAAACTTATGCAGGAAGGCAAGCGTCCGGTCGCGGTGGGCTTCATGTTTTCTCTGGGGCACTCGACTGTTGTGGTGGTGGGCTCGGTCGCCATTGCGGCCGCGGCGATCTCGTTACAACACCACATGGATGCGGCGCGGGTGATCGGCGGGGCCATCGGCACGCTGGTCTCGGCGCTGTTCCTCTTCGCCATCGCAATCGTCAATTTGTTGATTCTGGTCTCCATCTGCCGCGCGTTTCGGCGGGTACGGCGAGGAGGAAGCTATGCCGAGGAGGACGTTGACCTGCTGCTTAGCAGCCGCGGTTTCCTTGCCAGGCTGTTCCGTCCGGTTTTCCGCATGATCCGGAGTAGCTGGCACATGTATCCGCTGGGCGTGCTGTTTGGGCTGGGATTTGACACCGCGACGGAGATCGGCCTGCTCGGCATCTCCGCCGCGGAAGCATCCAAGGGGCTGTCGCTGTGGTCGATTCTGGTTTTCCCCGTGCTGTTTGCGGCGGGTATGTCGCTGATCGACACCACGGATAACATTCTGATGCTCGGCGCGTACGGCTGGGCATTTGTAAAGCCTATTCGCAAGCTGTACTACAACATCACCATTACGTCGGTCTCAGTGGTCGCGGCGGTCGCGGTCGGGGGAGTGGAACTCCTGGGGATGATGGCGGGGCACTTTCAGCTCACAGGCGCTTTCTGGAACCTGATCACCCGGCTCAATGACCATTTCGGCACGCTTGGCTATTTCATCATTGGACTGTTCATCGTGAGTTGGCTCTTGTCTCTCGCAATCTACAAGTGGCGCGGCCTCGACCGGCTGGAATCGGCTGCCGACGACGCCGGCGTAATTGAAGTTTGATTTTATGAACAACACACTTTGTGCCGGCCCGCACGCCGGTGCTATGCTCACACGTCGATAGCCGCATGGCAACCACGCCTTATCCGCCGACGGTACGTAGAAAGATTTCCATACGCGGCGTTGTGCAGGGCGTCGGGTTTCGGCCTTTCGTTTACAATCTTGCGCGATCGCTGGATCTTTCCGGCTATGTGTTGAATTCCTCTTCCGGGGTCACGATCGAAGTTGAAGGCGCGGAACCAGAGATCGAACGTTTCGTCGAAGAGGTCCAAAAACATCCGCCGCCGCTAGCGCGCATTACCGACTTCGATCT
>JBOGMA010000107.1:0-17702 GCA_050746465.1 Acidobacteriaceae bacterium | reverse complement strand
AGGTCCAGCAACGCCGTGCCTTCCACAATCCCGACGCTGGTTGCCGCAACCAACTGCTTCAGCGGATTCGTCTTCAGAGCCCCCGTCGCCACCATGCGGTTCATCGCGATGGCCAGCGCCGCGCACGCGCCCGTAATCGCCGCCGTCCGCGTGCCGCCGTCGGCTTGCAGCACGTCGCAGTCCAGAATCACCGTCCGCTCCCCCAGCGCCGCCATGTCCACCACCCCACGCAGCGAGCGGCCAATCAGGCGCTGAATCTCATGCGTGCGTCCGCCCACCTTGCCGCGCTCCGACTCGCGCGCCGTGCGCGTCAGCGTGGCCCTGGGCAGCATCCCGTACTCGGCCGTTACCCAGCCGCGCCCGCTGCTCCGCATCCATGCTGGAACGCCCTGCTCGACCGACGCATTACAAAGCACCCGGGTATTGCCTACCTCGATCAGCACCGAACCCTCAGCCATGGCGATGTAATTCGGGGTTAGCCGGACAGGGCGCATGGCCGATGCGGCGCGCCCGCCGGCTCGAAAAAACTGGTTTTCATTCGTCATCACTCTGCATTGTACGGGTTTGAAACTTCGCTCGCCCGACCTGGTCAGAACAGGCCCAATCTGAAAACCGCCCCAAAACGGGACACGTCCGCAATCGAAACCTTAACCCAAGCGCATACAGCAACTTACCTCAATCTCCCGTTCCCGCCTGTCCCATTTCGGAACAAATTAGGCCGATACCTCGCGGTCTGTCGTCTACAACTTAAGTCACAGCACAATGAGTCACTTACGTGCCAAATTCCACTTTGGCACGCCGCGTGTACTAAGAAGCGGCAAGGAAGCTGGGTTGGCGGCACTCCAGGGTCGCTCCCGGCTTCCGAGTCTCTCGGAAAGGAAATGCCTCCAATGCCCGCGCTTGCCAAACCTTCGGCCACTCTTCCCCGTTTTGTTCCCCACACCAAGACCGAAGTGGCGACAGGCGCGGGCAGCTTTTTGAGCGACTCACCTGAAGCCCGTTCCGAAGACCTCGCGAGCCTTGCGCATGACGCCCGCAACGTTCTCTCCGGGCTCATGCTCTACAGCGAACTGATTGCCGCCCCCGGAGTCCTGAATGCGCCGCACCAGCATTACGTCCGCGAGCTCCAGGACATCGCCGCTTCCGCGGCGCGGCTCATCGACAAGATGACCGCGAGTCCAGCCCCAAAGGCCTCCGGCCGCCTCCTCCAATTTCAGGAAGAGCCTACCCTCCCCACAGCCACCCGCGTTCCTCTGGTTCCCGTGCCGGTAACCGATGCCGCTGGCGATCTCCGCCGGCTTCAGCCGCTGCTTGCCGCCGTCGCCGGTCCGGCAGTCAGGCTTGCCGTGGCCACCATGCCATGCACCGGCCGCACCGCACTCGCCGTCGAAGATCTTACCCGCATCCTGATAAATCTGGTTCGCAATGCCGCCGATGCCATGCCCTCCGGAGGCCACCTGCGCGCCACCGCCCAATACGGAGACGGCGCAAGTTTTCTCGACTCCGCTGCTTCAACTCCAGTCCCTCGCAGCGTGCTGATCACCGTTAGCGATGATGGCCCGGGAATTCCTGAATCCCTTCGCGAGCGAATCTTCGAACTTGGGTTCTCCACCCGCCAGAAGCCGGAAGAAAACGAGACGTTGTCCACGCGCCGCCGCCGCGGACTTGGACTCAATATTGTCCGCAACCTTGTGCAAGCCGCCGGAGGCTCCATTCGCGTGACCGCTTCGCATACAGGAGGCGCACGCTTCGAAATTACCCTCCCCCTCACTGAATCACCCGCTGGAAATCGAAGCGTTCTTCCGCAAGGAAGCATTACTTCGGGAACGTGCTCCACGCCCGCCGGAACCCCAAATCCTGCTGACTCCGCTACAAAGGGTGCATAGAATGCCAGTAACAGCTTCACAATTCGTTATGACCGACACCGTCCAACTCCCCCCTCGTTCCGGACGCCTGCATGTCCTGATCGTTGATGAAGACCCTGCCGTGCGATCCGCGTGCTGCGAAATCGCCGCATCCAGTGGCTTTGTCCCCTGCGGCATTGAAAGCCTCACCGCCGCCCGCGGCCTGCTCCGCGGCAACAGCGTGGATATTCTGCTGCTCGACTTGAAATCCCCGGCTGAGCCCGGCCTGGAGCTGCTCGAGGAGGTCAAACTTCTTCATCCCGAGATTTCCATTATCGTGATGACGGCCTATGCCACCGTGACCTCGGCAGTCGAAGCCATGCGCACCGGCGCAAACGACTATCTCACCAAACCTTTTGCCATGGAGGATCTGTCCGCCGTGCTCGACCGTGCCGCTCAACGCCGTAACGTGGACAGCGCCAGCCGCCGTCTCCGAGAAAAATTGCGCTCCCAGCCGGGCCTCGGAAACCTGATCGGCAACAGCCCGGAGATGGAGAAGATTTACCGGATTCTCTCCAAAGTGTCGCAGACCGCGCATCCGGTCCTCATTCTGGGCGAAAGCGGCACCGGCAAGGAATTGATCGCGCGCTCCATCCACTCCAACGGAGCCAACGCCTCGAAGCCGTTTCTCCCTGTCGATTGCGGTTCGCTCGTTCCTACTCTGGTTGAAAGCGAGCTGTTCGGCTATGTCAAAGGCGCGTTCACCGGAGCGACGCGCAACAAAGACGGCCTGCTGGCCTCAGCCGAAGGCGGAACCGTTTTCCTCGACGAAATCGGCGAGATGCCGCTCGACCTCCAGGCCAAGCTGCTGCGCGCTCTCCAGGAAAAGGAGATTCGCCCGGTCGGCGCGACCCACCGCGTACCTATCAACTGCCGAATTCTTGCCGCCACCAACCGCGACCTGGCCGCGATGGTCGAGCAGGGCCGCTTCCGCAAAGATCTCTATTACCGCCTCAACGTCGTGGCCTTGCGCATTCCCCCACTTCGCGATCGCCGCGAAGACATCCCTCTGCTGGCCGCCCATTTTCTCACCCGCTTGAACCGCACTACGGGAACCAAATACGTGCTCTCCGATGACGCACTGCGCACCATGAGCGAGTACGCCTGGCCGGGCAATGTGCGCGAGCTGGAAAACTCCATCGAGCGGGCAAGTGCGCTTTCCTCCGGCCCGATCCTGCGGCTGGGCGATATGCCCACCCAGCTTCAGGACTTTCACCTGCATACGGTTCGCGGGCCGGCGGCAGCCCGCGCGGAAAAGGCCGCCCGGGAAAGTAGTGCCGACGTGACCACTCTGGCGGATATGGAGCGCCAGGCCATTCTGGACACGCTGCGCCAGCTCAACGGCGACAAGCTCACCGCCGCCCGCCTGCTCGGCATCGGCAAAACCACCCTCTACCGCAAGCTCAAGGAATACGGCATTAGCGGGGAATTCCCCGCTAATCTGTAAAGCCGCCCTGTAACCCACCGAGGAGTCCCATGTACGAAGCCAGATCGACCGGGCCCGTCCCGTCCGCAAACACAAGCACATCCCCGGCCACTTCGAGTGATAGCGTTCTGATGGTCACCGGCATCGCCGGAGCCGAAAACTGCGCTGCTGTCGTCGCCAAGCAATTCAATCTCGCCGTCGAGACCGTCTCCAGCCGCAAAGACGCGCTGGCCGCGCTGCGCCGCCGCCGCTACTCCATCGTGGTGCTCGACAGTTCTCTGCTCGAAGTGGCGACCGGTGACGCCGAAGCCGTCTTCAAGCACTCCGGTCTGGCCATTCCGCTCGAAATCAACTTCGCCATCTCCGGATGCGGGCGTCTGGTCCGCGAAATTCGCGCCGCTCTCAGCCGCCGCCAACTGGAACAGGCCGCCGCCGAACGCGCCGCCGCCAGCTCGCTCGAAAGCAACCTGCGCGACACCGTCGCCGGGCTGCTCCTGCAATCACAACTCGCTTTGGCCGAGCCGTCCGTCCCACCGCAGCTAGCCGACAAGCTCAAGCTCATGGCCGAACTCGCCGGAAGTCTGCGTAAAAAGCTGGACGCAGGGAATATACCGGCCTGAGGCCATTCCGAGGCAGTGGCTTGGATGACGGGCCGTAAGACTGCTGCATTCCCCCCAAATGAAATCTCGCGTGTCGCTTACCCGCGAAAACTGACTTGCCTCACTGCTGGAACAAGTACGGGAGGAGGCGGTATCTCCTCGCGTACTTGTTCTGCGCCCTTCCGCCGAGGACCATCCGCCGCGAAGGCGCCCCCGCAACGCGATTGATACCATGTTCCTATGTCCCACACTCCACCCCGCGCCGTCGTCTCGCTATCCGGAGGAATGGATTCCGCTGTTTGCGCTGCGATCGCCGCACGCGACTTTGAAGCCTACGCCCTCCACTTCAGCTACGGCCAGCGCACCGAGCAGCGCGAACTCGAATCCGCCCGCGCCATCGCCGAGCAACTTGGCTTCCAGGATTTCCTGCACCTCAAAATCGACCTGTTTCGGCAGATCGGGGGCTCAGCCCTCACGGATTCCAGCATCGCGGTTCCAAAAGCTTCCGATAGTGACCCCATTGGCGAATCAATACCAATAACCTACGTCCCGTTCCGCAACGCCCACTTCCTCGCCGCCGCCGTAAGCTGGGCCGAAGTGCTGGGGGCCCAAACCATCTTCATCGGCGCGGTTGAGCCGGACAGCTCCGGCTATCCCGACTGCCGACCGGCCTATTATGAGGCGTTTCAGCAGCTTATCCGCACGGGGACGCGCGAAGGAAGCATCAAAATTGAAACGCCGCTCATCCATCTTCGCAAGAAGGAGATTGTGGCGCTCGGTCTTGAACTGAATGCGCCGTTCCATTTAACGTGGTCGTGCTACTCAAGCGCGGAGGCGGCTTGTGGAGAATGCGAGAGCTGCATGCTCCGGCTGCGCGCGTTTCGCGATGCCGGAATTTCCGACCCCATTCCCTATGCGCACCCGGTTTCGTAGAGCCGAACCGGGGCCCTCAGGGTTAAGATTCTGAAGGAGAGACAAACCAATGCGTAAGACAAAACTCTGGCTGGCTTCTTTACTTTCAGCCCTGCTCATTCTCGCCGCCGCGCCATCGCTTCTGGCCCAGAACACAGGCAAGATCCACGGACACGCAAACGACCCGCTCGGCGTCGCCATTCCCAACGTGGATGTGAAGCTCGCCGAGAATGGCGCGGTGAAGTACACCTTTAAGACGGACGCCAACGGCGACTACACCGGCGACAACATCGCTCCCGGGACCTATGACGTCACGCTGTACAACGATAAGAATCAAACCGTTGACCAATTCCAGAACGTAAAGATCACGGCTGGACAGACCACCCAGCAGGATTTCGACCTCTCGCGGCCGGCTTATATCGCCAAGATGAGTCCCGAGCAGAAGAAGCAGCTTGAGGAAGCAAAAAAGAAGAACGCCGGAATCATGAAGGAAAACACGCAGATCAAGAATCTGAACGCGGACCTGATGAAGGCGCGGCATGACAACCAGGCAAAGAACTACGCCGAGGCCGACCAGTTGATGACCCGCGACACCACCCTCAAGCCGGATGCCTCCGTGCTGTGGGTGGAGCTTGGCAAGGCGCAGGAAGGCGAAAAGAAAATGGACGACGCCGTAACTTCGCTCAAGAAGGCTGTCGATCTCGAGACCGCAGCTAAAAAACCCAATACTGACGTGGAGGCCGCAGCCGACAACGCGCTCGGCGAAATCTACGCCACGCAAGGCAAGGTTCCCGAATCGCAGGCCGCCTACGAGGCCGCCGCCAAGGCCGACCCGAAGAATGACGCCATGTACTACGGCAATGAGGCAATTATGATGGACCGCGCTGGTAATGGGGACGCCACGATAGCCGCCGCCGACAAAGCCATTGCCGCCAATCCCAACAATCCCATTCCCTACTACCTCAAAGGCAAGTCGCTTATCACCAAGGCCACCGTCGATCCCAAAACGCAGCAGATCATCGCGCCTCCTGGAACCGCGGAAGCCTATCAGAAGTATCTCGACCTGGCGCCCAACGGCCCCTTCGCCGGAGATGCGAAGGCCATCCTGGCACAAATTGGCAGCAAGCAGAAGACCGCCTACAAAAAGAAATAGCGGTAAGCTGAACAATGACAAAAGGACGCTCCTGGCGAGCGTCCTTTGCTTCTAGCATACAATTCGGATGTGAGCGCGACGTCCGCCAGTTCCTTGATCCCGAGCTACGAAGGGGCCGCGCGCACCGTCCAGCAACATGCCGCCGCGTCTCCGCGGCAAACCGAATCCGTCCCGCTGCTCGAAAGCCTCGATCGCACCCTGGCTCAGCCGGTCATCGCCGATCGCGATCAGCCTCCGTTCCCTCGCTCCACCCGAGATGGATTCGCCTGCCGCGCCGTTGATCTCAGAACCCTAAACCCCCTGACAATCGCCGGCCACCTTCGCGCGGGAGAAGCCTGGACCGGACCGCCAGTCCAGCCCGGACAAGCCATCGAAATCATGACCGGAGCGCCCGTCCCGCCGGGAGCCGATTGCGTGCTCATGGTCGAGCACGCTCGCGCCGAGCGGGACCGCATCACGCCGGAACGCGTGCTGCATGCGGGCGAAAACATTGTGGCCGCCGCTGCCGAGGCCCGCTGCGGAGCCACCCTCATCGAGCCCGGAGCGCGCCTCGGGCCACAGCACATTACACTGGCCGCGGCCTGCGGGTATGACACGCTCTCCGTTTACACAAAGCCGCGCGTTGCGATTCTGGCCACCGGAGATGAACTGGTTCCGCTGGACGCAAAGCCGCTGCCGCATCAGATTCGTAACTCGAATAGTTACTCACTGGCGGCGCAGGTTACTCGCTGCGGAGGTATTCCTGTAATTCGACCCGCTGTGCGCGATACGCTCGAAGCCAGTGAAACGGCCATCCGCGCGGCGCTGGACTGCGACCTGCTGCTGCTTTCCGGCGGCGTTTCCATGGGCAAATACGATTTCATCGAGCAGGCTCTGGCCGCATTCGACGCTGAATTTATCTTTACTGGAGCCCGCATTCAGCCGGGCAAGCCGATTGTGTTTGGCCGTCTGCCGGAGCGGAACCTGTATTTCTTCGGACTCCCCGGCAACCCCGTCTCCACGCTTGTCACCTTCGCGCTATTCGCCGCGCCCATGCTGGCTGCCTTATGCGGGCGCACCGCTCTGGGCCCGGAGTTTGCGGAAGCCAAGTTGATCCAAGCCGTCGAGCCAAAGCCAAACCTGACTCGCTTTCTTCCCGCGCGGTTGGAGTCGAGCGCGGAGGGAGCGACGATCCAGCCGGTTCCCTGGCAGGGCTCCGGAGATCAGACTGCCGCTGCAAAGACAAACTGCTTTCTGGTCGCCCCGGAAAACACTCCGCTGAAGCCGGGAGATACTGTTGCCTTTCTGCGGCTCTAATCGACGCTGACGCTGTACCCTGAGCCCTGCGCCCTGTACCCTGCTCTTATGCCTCTCTCGCACTATGACAAACACGGCCGCGCGCGCATGGTGGATGTAAGCGGCAAACCAGAGACGCGACGCACCGCCGAGGCCAGCGCATTCGTAGCCATGTCCACGAAAGTCTTGAAGGCGCTACCGCAAAATCCGAAGGGCAATCCCCTGGAGATCGCCCGCTTCGCCGGCATCCAAGCAGCCAAAAAAACCTCCGAACTAATCCCCATGTGCCATCCCCTGCCACTCTCACATGCGGATGTGACGACCACAATCACAAAGGGAGGAATCGAGATTACGGCTACCGCCGCAACTACCGCCCAGACCGGCGTGGAAATGGAAGCTCTCACCGCCGCATCCGTCGCCGCGCTCACTATTTACGACATGTGCAAGGCGCTGGATAAAGGTATCGTTATTCGCGACATCCGGCTGGAAAAGAAGAACGGCGGCAAGAGTGGGGAGTACATGCGTCATGCATGATGGCCATGGCTCAGCGATAGCCCCGTGCGAGCAGATATTTCGCGCCGGCTTCGAATGCCTCGGGACCCGGCACGAAAAACCCGAAGCTATCGGCCAACCGGGTGAGCACGTTGAATGAGAAACAGACCGCGAGGGCATCCTCGATCTGTCCCGGGGAAGCGCCTGCCGCAAGGACTGCTCTCATATCTTCCGCATTCACTGCGTGCTCGCGCGTCAGCTTGCTCAGCATGAGCAGCGTTGCCCGTAATGGCTCCTCGATGGTTGCAATATCGACGTCGGGCGTTAGCTCAGGGAACTTTTTGCCGTCCCGATGATATGCCCTCTGCGCGACCGCCGAGTGCGCCTTTATACAAAACTCGCACCGATTTGCCTTCGCGACAAATGCGGCCATCAACTCTCGATCACCCACCGACCAGGCGGATGGGCCACGCATTGCGTCCTGGGTGATGACCTGCATCGGCTGACCATAGAAATCCGGACGGTACTTGACCAGTTTGACGACGTCGAGCACCGGCTGCCGCGAGACGGTTCGAATGAGGGCGAAGAGGAGCTTGGTTCCGAAACTGTGACCGCTATCGAGGATTCGAAGACGCATGTTTCTCAGCCCCTCCTGTCGCGATCTCAAGGGCCGCAAGTGCGGCGTCATGCAGGCGAGTGGCCGCGCCGATCGCGGCACAGACCACAATCTCGAAAAGCTGGTCCTCGCTGAGAACCGATTCCTGCACCACGGCAATATCCTCCTCGGTGACTCCATATGGACGCCTGGCGACCTTGTCTACCAGCGTACCTAATGGTTCGGCAACGCCACTGTTATTGAACGCGGCCCTGCGGTCGGAGGGCAACGACTTTCCATCTCCTTCCAGAATTCGACCAATCAACGCTTTTCGCGCCTGCCTGATGTCCGACATACCAGCACCCACTACCGGCTAACCGCCAGATACACCCCGAACCACTCCTTCTCGTCGGTCCACGATTTCGTGATTCCAAACCCGGCCCGTTCCACAATCGCGCCAATGCTCTCCGAAGTGAATTTGTAACTATTCTCGGTGTGGATGCTTTCACCGCGCCCGAAGCGCACCTCAAGTTCAAGCGACGGGATGGACACGCGCTGCCCCACCATGCTGTCGAGGTAAATTTCAATCCGCGACTTCTCCGCGTTCCATTTGGCGCGGTGCCGGAAGAGGCGGGTGTTAAAGTTTGCGCCCAGTTCGCGGTTGATGCGCCCCAGGATGTTTTTGTTAAATGCCGCCGTTACTCCCGCAGCGTCGTCGTAAGCGCGAAGCAGCGTAGTCTCGTCCTTTACGTGATCGACGCCGAGCAGCAGCAGGTCGCCGGGGCTGAGCCGGCGCCGCACCTTGCGCAGCACTTCCACCGCGTCCGCAGGCTCGAAGTTGCCGATGCTTGACCCGATATACAGCACCATGCGCCGCCGCCCTGCCGCCGGAATTTCGGCGATGCCTTCGGCATAGTCGGCCACGCGCGCAGCCACCCGTACGCCGGGAATTTTCGATTCGAGATGCTCCTCCGCCGCAGCCAGCGCGGTTTCGGAAACATCGATGGGCACATAATCGACCGTGCTCTGCCTGCGCACCGCGGCCTTCAGCAGTAGGCCGGTTTTCTCCGCCGTGCCCGCGCCTAGCTCGATCATGGTGAGCGGGCGATCTCCGGCGCTTTCCAGAATATCGGCTGCGTGGCGCGCGAAAATCCCGCGCTCGGTGCGGGTAAGGTAATACTCGGGCAGCCGAGTAATGGCCTCGAACAGGCGGGAGCCGGGCTCATCATAAAACAGCCAGGGGGAAAGATGTTTGGGCACCGCGGTTAATCCGCGCAGCACCTCTGCGCCGACCGGCGTGGAAGCAGCCTCCGGCATCGTCACAACGGAAGAAAGTTTAGGCATGAAAATTCCCGTTTATTGCTGTCGGTTAGCCAAACGCACACCGCAGAACTGCCAGCGCGACGCAGGCGGGAAAAAATTCCTGTACGTGCTGCGAATATGCGACGCCGGAGTAACCGCCGAGCCGCCTCGCAACACCATCTTGTTGCTCATGAATTTTCCGTTGTATTCGCCCAGCGCTCCGGGAAGCGCGGCATAGCCGGGATAGCTGAGATATGCACTCGCTGTCCACTCCCACACGTCACCGAACATCTGCCCCAATCCATCTCCGGCCTTCGCCGCCGACGGATGCAGCAGCCCGGACTCGAGGAAATTGCCCTCGACCGGAAGCCCCGCCGCTGCAGTCTCCCACTCGCCTTCGGTCGGCAGGCGCTTGCCGGCCCATCGTGCGAAAGCATCCGCCTCAAAATAGCTGATGTGGCAGACCGGCGTCGCCAGCAAGTCGCGCAAATCAACCCCGCCACGCAGCGTGAAGACGCGCCAAGCGCCGTCTTCTTCAAACCAGTAGAGAGGAGCGCGCCACTGCTGCGCCCGCATCGTGTCCCACCCCTCTGAGAGCCACAGTTCCGGGCGTTCGTAGCCGCCGTCGCGCATGAATTCCAGATATTCGCCACAGGTGGACAGCCGCGAAGCCAATTCAAACGGCTGGAGATAAATTCTGTGCCGAGGCTGCTCGTTGTCGAAACAGAACCCGGAACCCTGATAACCAATCTCCGTTAAACCGCCATCGTGCCCGATCCATTCAACAGGCTGCGTCGCTCCGACGGGCAAAGCGCCCTCGCGGTACGCCGGATGCAGCGGATTCGACCAGAAGGCATGCTTGATGTCATACGCCAGTAGCTCCTGATGTTGCTGTTCGTGATTCAGGCCAAGCACGATGCGACGCTCCGCTTGCACCGGCAGCGGAGACTGGAGCAGGCGATCCATGGCCGAATCCACTGAAGCGCGGTAGGCCAGAATCTGATTCAGCGATGGCCGCGAGAACGCGCCCCGCAACTGCTTCAGCGGCTGCTCGGAAACGGCGTTGTAGTAGCTGTTGAAGAGCCAGCGAAAATCGGGGTGAAATGGCTGATAGCCGGGCAGAAACTCTGAGAGCAAAAATGTCTCAAAGAACCAGGTAGTATGCGCCAGGTGCCATTTGACGGGGCTCGCATCCGCACACGACTGCACCATCATGTCTTCCGGCGTCAGCGGTTCGCAAAGGCCTTCGGTCTTTCGCCGCACACTGCCATACCGCTCTATAAGGTCATCTCCCGTTGCGGTTGCAACAGCATTTTCCAAGATTCATCTCCCTCTAGTTAGAACAAACGTCCGCGCTTTCGTTGCCTCCGCCAGGCAACCGTCAAATTACCATTCCCTATGCGATGAGGAAAGCGGGCCCGGAGTTCCATAAATTTGATGAAAAATCCTGGCCGCCTGCATCCCGAGGGAAACTTACGCCGTCTATCCTCCAGCTTCGTACCTCCACTTCAGAGATTCTGGACGAACCATGAAAGCGCCTTTTCGCACTGCCGTCCCGCTGCTCGCTGCAGCAGTCTGCCTTTGTCTCTCCGCGTTTGCGGCACGAGCACAGAACCAGCAGTACGGCAGAGACATGGCCGATTTTGAGGCCCACAGCATCCGAGGCGACGTTACCGCAGTTTCCGGCAACAATCTCACGGTGAAAACAGAGGAAGGGCAAGTTTACACCGTGGAGACCGGCCCCAATACGCACTTCCGCAAGCAGCGCGATGAGATTCAGATCAACGCGATTCATGCCGGAGACATGATTGCCGCCATGGGTGATAAGGACGACAAGGCTCATACACTGGGCGCAGCGTTCGTCATGGTGATCGACAAAGCACGTTACGAGCAGATGCGCGCCGACTTTGGCAAAACCTGGACGGCGGGCGTGGTGCAATCGATCAATGGGACCAACATCACCATCAAGCGTCCGGACAAAACCACCCAAATAATCGCCGTTGACGAAAACACCTCGTTCCGCAAACACCGCGAGGACATCATCCTGCCGGACATCAAGCCCGGCGACAATCTGACCGCTCGCGGCGCGCTCCATGATGGAGAATTCCTCGCGACTCTTGTTACCGTTGGCCCGCGCGGCACCTTCCAGGGCCGTCGCAATTCTGCCGCTCGCAATTCAAGCACCACCAGCCCCAACAACTAATCCCATGACGAACCGCCGACTCACCCTTTCGCTGTTACTCGCAGTGTCCCCACTCATCGCACCCGCGCTGATGCGCGCGCAGGCTGCACCTGCTGCCCAAACCGTCGCTTCCGGGGGCGTAATCCACGGCACGGTAAAGTCCGGAAGCACGCCGCTGCCGGGCGTGAGCGTGACGGCCGCGAATACGCTTACCGGAAAGAAATACTCTACTGCGACCAGCATAACCGGGGCCTTCAGCATGTCGATTCCGCTGAACGGCCGCTACGTTGTCCGCGCCGATCTCTCGGGCTTTGCCGTGGGAACGCAGGAAGCGCTGCTCAACGCCACATCCCGCGACCGGCGTGTGGACTTCACACTTTTATTGGCCTCACGCGCGGCGCAGCAGGAACAACGCGAGCAGAAGTCCGAGGCACGCCAATACTCAGGACGCGGCACCGAGAGCTTGTCCCTCACCTCGGCCGCATCCGGCCTGATTGCCGCCGCAACCTCGGGTGAATCGGGCTCCGAAGCGCAACTCCCTTCACTCGCCGGCAACAGTGATTTCTCCGCGGACTCCGTGGCGGTCGCCGGGCAGACCGGCTACACCAATCCCTTTGCGGGTTTCAACCCCAGCGACATGCCGCTACGGGCGGGAGGCCCGGACGCTTCAAGTTCCGGCGGAGAACGAGGCTTTGGTGGCGGCGGACGCGGCTTTCGCGGAGGAGGCGGCGGCGGCTTCCGCGGCGGGCGTGGAAGGGGAAGCTTCAACTTCCGCCACTTCAATCCCAACCAGCCCCACGGCGCCATCTTCTGGAACGGCGGCAACTCCGCGCTCAACGCCGAGCCCTTTACCATTCGGGGACGCCAGATCAACCAGCCGTCCTATGCCTCTAACCGCTTCGGCGCGGTCATGATGGGGGTTCCGTACATTCCGCACCTCATTGAGAACGACACGCACGACTTCTTCTTCTTCATGCTTTCGGGCCAGCGGTCGTCGTCGCCCTTCAATGAATACGGCACCGTTCCCACCGCCGAGGAGCGCTCCGGAAACTTCCAGAGCCTGACCACGCAGAGCGGACAGCCCATCACGCTGTACGATCCGGGCTGCTACACAGGCGATCCCAACGCTGGTCAGCCCTTCCAGAACAACACTATCCCCGGCCAGTGCGTATCCGCGCAGGCCACCAGGCTGCTGAGCTACATTCCTCTGCCCAACCTCCCAGGTCATTTTCAGAACTACCGCATGATCTCAACCGCGCAGACCAACACCACCATGGTGGGCGCGCGGCTTGTGCACAACTTCGGTAGCGGAGGCAACAACTTCGCCTTCGGCAACATGATACGGCGCTTCATGGGAATGGCCAGCCAGGGCATTCACCAGAACCTGAACGGCAACTTCAACTACAGCCATTCAGCCAGCGACAACCTCAACATTTTTCCCACGCTTGGAGGCAAATCCCAAAGCCAAGGCTATTCGCTCGGGGTTGGATACTCCATCAGCAAAGGACATCTCAGCAACAACCTCAATCTGCGTTGGAACCGCTCGAATGAGCAGACACTGAACAACTTTACCAACGGAGCCGATGTGGCGGCCCAGATCGGCCTCAACGGGCTGCCCACAAATCCGCTGCTCTATGGCCTGCCCGACGTTACGTTCAACCAGTTCACCAGCATCACGGAACAGCAGCCGAGCTTCCGCACCAACCAGACAATCGAGCTCTCCGAAGGAACCTCATGGATGCACAAGAAGCACAACTTCCGCTTCGGAGCCGATGTTCACCGCGTCCATCTTGACCTGCTGGGCCAGACCAACTCCACCGGAACCTATACCTTCACCGGCCTCTACACCGAGGCTCCTGGAACCGACCCCAACATCCCCGCCGGCGAGGCCACCAGCGGCTCATCGCTTGCCGATCTACTGCTCGGTCTTCCGCAGCAAACCAGCTTGCAGGCTCCGTATCAGAAGTCCTACTTGCGCGAAAACATCATTGACGGCTACGCACTCGACGACTGGCGCGCCCGCTCCAACCTCAGCTTGAACGTGGGCATTCGTTACGAATACTTCTCGCCATATTCCGAAAAATACGATCGCCTGGCCACGCTCGATACCGGCGATAACTTTACGCAAGTCGCCACCGTCACGCCCAACAGCATCGGCCCGTTCAGCGGAAAATTCCCGCGCACGCTCGTCAAGCCGCAAAAATTCGACTTCTCGCCACGCCTCGGCCTGGCATGGGCTCCCATCCGTAACTACGTTGTGCGCACCGGCTACGGCGTGAACTACACCAACGGGCAATACGTGAAGTTCGTGCAGGACTTCGCTTTCCAGCCGCCCTTCGCCGACGTGCAGACCAACGAAAACACCAGCGCCGCCGCTCCCGCCGTCACCCTCGCCAACGGATTCCCCGCTCCGCAGACCGAAGGTAACTACGCGGTGAGCAAGAACTACCGCCTGCCTTATGTTCAGGTTTGGTTCCTCGACGTGCAGCACACCTTCCCGCTCGGCATCGTGCTCAACGTCGGCTACAACGGCTCCAAGGGGAGCCATCTCGACATCGTCGATGCCCCCGGCCGCACCGCGACTGAATCCCTCAGCGGCGTCCTCTACAACTATGAGGATTCCGTCGCCTTCTCCAACTACAACGCTCTCGCCGTGCGCCTCCGCAAGCGCATGCAGAACGGCATCGCGCTCGGCGCCACCTACACTTACTCCCACTCCATCGACAACGCCACCTCGATCGGCGGCAACGGCGGGACCTCCGCCGGCATCGCGCAGAATTGGCAGAATCTGCTCGCGGAAGAATCCAACTCCAGCTTCGACGTGCGCCATAAACTACGCGGCGACTTTGTTTACGAGCTGCCCTTCGGTCCCGACGCGCACTTCCTGACCAGCGGCAACTTTCTCTCCGAAGCGCTCAACGGAATTTCCTTCTCCGGAAACTTTAGCTTCGCCACCGGCAACCCGCTCACGCCACGATACGAAGCGGCGATCCTCGATGTAGCCCGCGGCAGCACCGGATCATTACGCCCCGACCGCGTGCCAGGCGTCTCCCTTACCAAGGGCGGAGGTTCGCTCAACAACTGGTTCAACAAGGCCGCCTTCACCACTCCGGTCAACACCTACGGAAGCGCCTCGCGCTTCTCCATCGCCGGCCCCGGAACCGTCTCCACCAACGTCTCACTCTCCAAAACCCATCGCTTCGGAGACATGAAGACCATGGAAGTGCGGGCCACCATCGACAACTTCTTCAACACGGTCCAATACTCCGGAGTCGATACCACCGTCGGCTCCGCAACCTACGGCGAGGTGACCTCCGCCGCATCCATGCGCCAGTTCAACTTCTCAGCGCGGTACAGGTTCTAAGATGAAAATCACAAGACTCGCCTTCGCTCTCGCATTTGCCCTCGCGCCGATTGCCGCTCAGGCGCAGCAGCAGCCTTCGACTACGGAATCCCAGTACACGCTCAAAGTAAATAGCGATTTGGTCCTGACCAACGTTGTGGTGCGCGACAAAAAAACCGGAGCCGTCGTCCACGGGCTCACCGCCAGAGACTTCACCATCCTCGAAAACGGAAAGCCGCAGCGCATCGCCACCTTCGACTTTGAAAACGTCGACGAAGCCGCGGCCCTCGACGAAAAAACCATCAGCGGAAAGGACGGCCAGAGCCTCTTCAATGCAAAAACCGGAGTCGCCAACCCGGAAGAGCTGCGCAACCACCGGCTCATCGTCATGTTTTTCGATCTCACCTCCATGCAGCCTGAGGACATTGAGCGCGCACAGGAAGCAGCCCGCAACTACATCAATAAGCAAATGCAGCCGGCCGACATCGTCGCTGTCGCCTCACTTGACACTGACCTATCGCTCGACCAGGACTTCACGCAGAACAAAGAACTGTTGCTCAACGCCGTCAACCGCTACTCCGGCGCATCCGCTCAGGGCTTCGCCGATGGAGCCACCAGCACCTCCAATCAAGTCGAAGATGCAACCGCCTTCAGTCCTGACGAAAGCGAATTCAACGATCTCAACACCGACCGCGAACTCTTCGCCATCACCTCCATCGCCAAGTCGCTTGCCGGAATCCAGGAAAAGAAATCCATGCTCTACTTCTCCGGAGGAATCCAGCGCGACGGAATTGAGAATCAAGCCTCGCTACGCTCCGCCATCAACTCTGCCGTGCGCGCCAATCTTTCCATCTACAGCGTGGATTCACGCGGTCTCCAGGCTATTGGCCCGCTCGGCGACGCCTCCACCGGCAGCCTCCGCGGAGCCAACAGCTACAACGGAACCTCGCTCCAGAACAACCTCGACTCCAACTTCAATACGCAAGAAGTCATGGCCAATTTGTCATCCGACACCGGCGGCAAAGCCTTCTTTGACTCAAATGACTTCGGCCCTGCCTTCCTGCAAGTTCAGCACGACACGTCCGCCTACTACGTCATCGGCTACCACTCCACCGACCAGCGCCGCGACGGCCGCTATCGCCGCCTCTCCATCAAAATCGATCGCCCCGACGTAAAGCTCGAATTCCGCCACGGCTACTACGCCCCCGCCGACTTCAAGCACTCCAACCGCCAGGACCGCGAGCAGCAGCTTGAAGATCAGCTCGCCAGCGACCTGCCCGCAACCGACGTCGCCGTCTACCTGCAAGCCTGGTACTTCCGCACCGACGAAAACCACTTCTACATTCCCGTCTCCATCGTTGTGCCCGGCTCTCAAATCCCATTCATCAAGGGCGGCGACAAGGACAAAGCCACGCTCGACGTCATCGGAGAAGTAAAAGACGCCTCGGGCCACGTCATCGGGCAAGCGCGCCAGACCGTAAAGCTCAACATCAACCAATCAGAGCAGGTGCGCCAGAAGAACGTACAGTACACCACCGGCTTCAACCTGCCCACCGGCAAATACCACTTGAAGTTCGTCGTCCGCGAGAACGAAACGGGCCGCATGGGCTCATTCGAGACCGACATCAACGTCCCCAACCTGAGCAAAGTCCCGCTCAAAATGAGCTCCGTGCTGCTCGCCAGCCAGCGCATCGCCGTGCCCAAGCGCGACACCAACCCCATGGTCCACGACGGCGAGGAACTCGTGCCCAACATCCCGCACGTCTTCCGCCAGAACCAGCACCTTTATTTTCTCTACGAAGTCTACTCACCCGACAAGACTCCAAAAACCCGCGTGCTCACCAGCATCGAGTTCCTGAAGAACGGTGTAAAAGCCTTTGAAACCCCGCTCATCCAGGCAACGCAGCTCAACGAGCCGAACCGCAAAGCCATCGTCTTTCAATTCGACGTCCCTCTCAGCAGCTTCCAGCCCGGCCAGTACACATGCCAGGTCAACGTCATCGACGACACCGCTGGCAGCTTCAGCTTTCCGCGAACCGCAATCCTGATCCATCCGCCGGAAGCCGAAGTGGCGGCACCCGCGCAAAAACCGGCTTCAGGAAATTAGCTCTGTGCTCTCTGTGTGCTCCGTGGTGAATTAATCCCGAGCTTCGCATCGAGTTTTCTCTTCTCCTGCGCGCCACGGGCAATTCCGGCATCCCGACTCGCAGCAGTACCCGCGCTTGAGATGATAAGCCGCGGTAAACACCAGCAGCGGCCCCTCCATCACATAGTCTTCGCCTTCAACCAAGGGCCGCTGCGAATCAGGCAAGCGCCCCGCCTTCCTGCGGCTGAGTCAAAGGCAGCATCCCAACGTGGACTTCAGCCGGAACCTCCACCTTCGCACCCGGATGAGTAACGGTACGCCCCGGAATCGCCGCCTCCCGATCGCCAGGAATCACTACACCCACAAGATTCATCGGGTCTGCCGCAGAATACGTAACCGCATCGGTTCCATTTACCCGCCTGCGCATCGCCCG
>JBOGMA010000106.1:0-7153 GCA_050746465.1 Acidobacteriaceae bacterium | reverse complement strand
GCCCAACGCCGTCAAGCTCACCGGCATCTACCACAACCTCCTGCGCCGCTGGGCCGAGGTCTAGCTCAACTGCCGTGCTGCCTTGGCAAGGGCTGAAATCACGTTGGAATTTCCTACTTCGCCCCAGTAGTCTCCAGACCCCTGTTCTTCAGCATCGGTTCGATGCTTGGCTTGCCGCCCAGCCACTGGTCGTACATAGTTTCCAGGTCCTCGGTGTTGCCGCGTGACAGCACCATCCGCCGGAAGCGGTCGCCGTTGGCCCTGGTCAGTCCGCCGTGGTCTTCAAACCATTGGTAAGCCGCGTCGTCCAGCATCTCTGTCCACAGATAGGCGTAGTAGCCGGCCTGATAGCCGTTGCCCCAGATATGCATGAAGTAGCTGGAGCGGTAGCGCGGCGGGACATAGGAGATGAGCAGGTGCTTCTTCTGGAGCGCTGCCTTTTCAAACGTGTCGACGTTCTCAAGAGGCGCGCTGGCCGGCAAGGTGTGCCACTGCATGTCGAGTTCGGCGGCGGCAATTAGCTCTGTCAGGACATAGCCCTGGTTGAAGGTCCGCGCCTTCTTGATTTTTTCGTAGAGCTCCTTGGGCATGGGCGCGCCGGTCTTGTAGTTCTTTGCGTAGTGTTTAAACACTGAGGGATAGAGCGCCCAGTGTTCATTGAACTGCGACGGGAACTCGACGAAATCGCGCGGGACGTTGGTTCCGGAGAGGCTGGGATACTCGGTGTCGCCGAACATACCGTGCAGCGCATGGCCGAACTCGTGGAACATGGTGGTAACGTCGCTGAAGCTGAGCAACGCGGGCTCGCCCGGAGCCGGCTTGGGGAAGTTTGCAACGTTATAGACAACCGGCAGGGTGCCCAGCAGCTTTGACGGATGTACGAAGTCGCTCATCCAGGCTCCGCCGTTCTTGTTGTCACGCTTAAAGTAGTCGCAGTAGAAGAGCGCCAGCGGCTTGCCGTTGGAGTCAAAGACCTCAAAGACGCGCACGTCCGGATTGTAGACCGGAATGTCGTGCCGCTTTTTAAAGCTGATGCCGTAGAGCTGGTGCGCGGCGTAGAAGACCCCGTTTTCGAGCACGTTGTTCAGCTCGAAATAGGGCTTCACGTCGTTCTCGTCCAGGTCGTACTTCGCCTTGCGAACCTGCTCGGAGTAGAACTCCCAGTCCCACGGCTGGAGTTGGAACCCGCCGTGTTGCGAGTCGATCAGCGCCTGAATTTCTTTGGCTTCGCTGGACGCCTTGGCGGTGGAGGCCGGAACCAGCGCGTCCATGAAGTGCACGGCGTTTTCGGGAGTCTTCGCCATCTGGTCGGTCAGGTTCCAGGCGGCGTAGTTCGGGAAGCCGAGCAGCTTTGCTTTTTCCGCACGAATCTGCGCCAGCCGGGATATTGTGGCGCGGGTGTCGTTCGCGTCGCCGCGCTCGGCGCGATTCCACGAATCCTCAAACAGCGCCTTGCGGGTGGCGCGATTTTTGAGGAAGGTCAGGTCCGGCTGCTGAGTGGTGTTCTGCAGCGGAAGCACCCATCCCTGCTGGTTGCGCTGCTTCGCGGCCTGCGCCGCCGCGGCCATCTGCGCGGGATTCAGCCCGGCCAGGGCGGATTCGTCGGTTGTCGAGTAGGCTCCGGCCTTGGTGGCAGCCAGCAGCTTTACGACAAAATCGTTGGAGAGCGTTGACGCCTCTTCGTTCAACTTCTTCAGCTTGGTCTTGTCGGCCTCAGAGAGCGCGGCTCCATTATGGACGAATTCCGTGTACTGCCACTCCAGCAGACGCCGTGATTCAAGGTCGAGTTTCAGCGAGTCGCGCTTCTCGTAGATCGCCTTGATGCGGTCGAAGAGCTTGGAATTGAGGTAGATCGCGTCCTGGGTGGCGGCGAGTTGCGGAGCGACGGCGGTCTGGATCTTCTGAAGTTCGGGATCGGTGTTCGCACCAGTCACGCCGAAGAAGACGTTGGCGACGCGATCCAGCAGACGGCCTGACTTCTCAAGCGCCACCAGCGTGTTCTCAAAGGTCGGAGGAGCGGGATTATTGGCAATCGCGTCCGCTTCCTGGATTTGCTGCGCCATTCCGGCCTCAAGCGCGGGCTGGTAGTCGCTGTCCTTGATTTTGTTGAAAGGCGGAGCATGAAAGGGTAGCGTGCTGGGCGCATAGAAGGGATTATCGGGACCGAACTTCGCGGTCTGGCCGTTCGCGGATCCAACTGCGATAGCCCCAGCCGCTGCCAGAGTGGTGATGGTTTCCAAGATTCGTTTCGCCTTTTTGGGAGATGTGCGCGAGCGCGATGCAGTCATGAAAGGTCCGCTACCTCGAACCCTCAATTGTACTGGGACTAGCCGTCCTGGCACACCCGCGTCGCGATTCCAATGGAGCGCTGGCTGCCACTCGTCCGCGGCGCGTGACTGGACCGGCAGGTAAACTAGTAGGAATGGCCCTCCCGCCAAAGCTCATTGCCATCGACATTGATGGAACGCTGCTGCCCTCTGGCGGCACGGCGATCAGCGGCCGAAACTGCCGCGCGCTGCTGGAAGCGGAAGCCGCCGGAATCCAAATCGTCATCGCCACGGGCCGACGGCAGGCCTATACTGCGCCGCTAATCGAACCTACCGGACTGATGGCAAGCACCGTCATGATTACCTCGAATGGCACCGTGACACGCACCCTTGGCGGCGAACCGATCGACCGGTTTCTGCTGCCGGTGGAGACCGCCCGCGAGCTGTGCCCGGTGCTGCGCCAGTTAGGGGGGACCACGGTCTTTACTTTCGACCGCGAAGGTCCGGGCGAACTGGTGGTTGAATCGCTCGCGCAGGTTCGGACCCAAATTGCGGCTTGGATTGACGCCAACCGTCGCTGGATTGCGGAAGTCAGTCCGCTGGAGCGTGCCTTCGACTCCGGCGAGCCACCGGTGCAGGGGATGGTTTGCGGAACGGTTGAGGCAATGCGCAATGCCGAGGAGTGGCTGGAATCGAGTGAGATGGCGTCGAAGATTGAGCTGCACCGGACCGAGTATCCGGTGCGCGATCTGGCGATCCTGGATATTCTGCCCCCTGGATGTTCGAAAGGCGTGGCATTGCGTCGGCTCGCCGAGTCGCAGGGCATTGATCGCGAAGAGATCATGGCGATCGGCGACAACTTCAACGACCTGGAAATGCTCGAATACGTTGGACAGCCGGTGATTATGGCCAACGCCGCTCCGGATCTCGCCCGCATTGCCGGTGAGCGCGGCTGGCAATTTACCGCCACCAATGACGAAGACGGGGTGGCGCGCATCCTTGAGAGGGTAATCGAGAGCGTAGGGGATACTTCCGTCGTCCAGTCAGCAGAGGAAACTACGCGTTGAACAAGAGTGATAGAGTTGGCCTGATGCCGCCAGTATTTCGCACATTCCGATGGCTCGCACCCGTGCTGCTGGTGGCAACATTTCTCCGGGTTGTGTCAGCTCGCGCCGCTGAGCGCATCACGCTGACCAACGGCTACGACCTGATCTGCGACCACCGTGCTGAGGCGGGAGTTCCGCTGGGCAGCCGGGTGCGGCTTTATATGGATGCGGCGGGGCAGAATTTCATTGAAGTGACTCCGGACCAGATTGCCTCAAGCCAGTTTGTGAAGCTGCCTCCGCCGCCCGCACGCAAACCAGCCGCTGCGCCAGCAACGGAAGGTGAGCTCTCAGCCGCTGAACTTCATCAGATCCTGACCACGGCTGGCGAAGCCCACGACCTGAATGTGGACCTGCTGGCCAGTGTGGTGCGCGCAGAGAGTGCCGGTCATCCACATGCCGTAAGCCGCGCCGGGGCCGAGGGCCTGATGCAGCTTATGCCCGGAACTGCGGCGAAACTGGGCGTGAGCAACGCCTTTGCGCCCGGAGAAAACGTCCGCGGTGGAACCGCGTATCTCGACAGCCTGCTCAAGCGCTACCATGAGAATCTTGCTCTGGCTCTGGCGGCTTACAACGCGGGCCCCGGTGCAGTGGATCGCTGGCACGGCATTCCTCCCTACCGCGAAACCCGGCGCTATGTGGCGCGAGTGATCCATGAATTCAACCGCCGCGTCGCCGCTCGCCGCGCACACGATCTTACCCAGGTGGCCAGCAAGTAGAGACCGACAATGGCGTCTAAAACGAAAACCTGGAAACAATCCCCGATTCTCTACATCCTGGTAGCCGCGGCGCTGGTGGCGCTGGCGCTCTATGTGCGGCAGCATATTCACTTTAACTGGACGGTTTTCGTCGAGCAGCTCAAGCTCGCAAACTGGTCTATGATCGGCTGCGGGATTGGGCTGATCTCGCTCGGTTACGTGGTGCGCGCAACTCGCTGGGCGCTCTTCCTTAAACCCGCGCAGAAGGTTCCGTTGTTCAGCCGAGCCTGGTTCCATGTGCTGGGCGCTCAAGTGATCGGCTATACGGGAGTGGCTCTGCTGGGCCGTCCGGCTGACCTGATGCGTCCCTATCTGGTGTCGCGCCGGCTGAAGATGCCGCTCAGCGCGCAGGTTGCCGTATATGTAGTGGAGCGCATGTTCGACTTGGCGGCGATGGCGCTGCTGTTCTCGACTGTGCTGATATTTGCGCCTGACCGCGCCAGCCTGCCGCATCCAGAACTGCTGCGGCATATCGCGATTGTGGGTCTTGCGGGAACGGCGACGCTGGGGGTTCTGGCCACCATAATTCGAATCAGCGGCAGCAGCGTTGCCGGAGGCTCGGAGAGAATTCTGGGAAGGCTTTCGCCGAGCCTTGGCAGCTCGGTTGCGGCGAAGATATCGGCTTTTCGGGACGGGCTGGAAATGCTGGGCTCGTTGCGCGATGTGCTCAATGCTTTGCTGCAGTCGCTCTTCATGTGGGGGCTGATCGCCGGAGCGTATTGGATCACTCTTCGCGCGTTTGTGGACTCGCCGCCGCTGCGCCACCTCACTTTATCCGAGATCATGGTGCTGATGGCGGTGGGCATGGCTTCGAGCACCATTCAATTGCCGGTCGTCGGGTGGTTTACGCAAATAGGGATTTTCGCCGCCGCGCTCCAGAAGATCTTTGGAGTTGCGTGGGAACCGGCGCTCGGCTCCTCGGCGGTGCTGCTGATCGTGACGTATCTGAGCATTCTTCCGACAGGACTGATCTGGGCGCGAGTCGATCGCATATCGCTGCGCAAGATCACAAAGGAAACGGAAGACAGCGTTCAGCGTTCAGAGGTCGGCGATGAGGAAAAGACGCCGCCTTTCAGCGAAAGCCAAAGCGCAAGCACCGTGGATAGTTAGCGAGAAGATTAAGCGAGCCGTTGGTGTTGTGCCTCCGCGCGAACGCTGTTCAGTCCAGGCCGCGACGGACGCCGCGGCGGACGGCGTCGGTGAAGATTCCATAGACGGCATGCGAGACCCATTCGCTGATGCGCTCCTGGGTTGGTTGCTCGTTCTTTGGCCGCGCAAGGCCGAGCTTGGGCAAAACCGATTCGTGAGTGAACTTGTTGAGCGTGATGCCGAAGGCTGCGCCTTTCCAGGCGCCGAGCGACGGCTCAATCTCGACGGCCGCTCCGTAGAGGGCGCCAGCGGCGGCTCCGAAGCCCCAGTGGATTCCCTGCATTGCGGCTTTTCTCTGGTCGTCCGGCAGGACGCGTCCTGTCACCTGTTCGGCGAGAGCGACGGGCGGCGGTGTCTGCCCTTGTGTGCGCGGCGGAAACATCTTCTCAGCCAGCATCTTTGCGCCGGCGCCGGCCAGCCCGCCGATGAGACCTGCAATTGCGCCCTTCGCAATGGAACGCTCGCGTGGTGTCATGTGCTCCCGTATCTTCTTTGCACCCATGGCAATTAGTAGGATGCGCCGATCTCCTGTCTGCCTACAAGCGCAATTTTGAAGGACGCCGAAACTTGACCCTTTGCTGTCAGGCCGCATATTTGCGGTTTTTTGCATCCAAACAAGCACATCAAGAGCCGTCCGAACCTCGCATTATCGGAATCACCTCTCTTGAGAAGGGGAATCCAATGAGCCCTGCTGCTCGTTTCTGTCCAACCAGAAGGAACCTTGAAGAAGTGAGTTCGATGCTGACGAGTGAGTTATCCTCGCTTGCCTCGAAGTTGATGACCTCCGTGGCCGCCGACCATCACGCATTCAACATCACCAGCCAGCGGTGCGGCGAGGTCCGGGTGCGGTTGAAGGAGTCGCGCCGGCGTCTCCAGGCGCACCGTTCCCAGCATGGTTGCTGACCTGGCGACCTGACGAAATCAGACGTAAGGGGCGCCATTCCCGCCTTGCTCCGATGAATCCATTCAACATTAGTTCTTTGCATCCCTTGAACTTGCGCATCCAAGTTTGCAGATGGAATCTCGATTCGGAGGAAATCAGATGAAACGGATGTTTGCGCTTGTGTGCTGTTTGGCTCTCGGCACGGTGCCCGCTTTGGCCGCCCAGAAGAAGGCTGCGGGAATGCCCATGACCGACCAGCAGTTTGTCGATTTCGCTGCCCAGACCGATATGGTCGAAGCCAACCTTGGGCAACTCGCCCAGAACAACGCCTCCTCGCAGGACGTCAAGGACTACGGCCAGATGCTGGTGACGGACCACACCAACGACTTCAGCCAGCTACACACCGCCGCACTATCGGCCAATCTCACGGTGCCGGACTCCATTGACACGGCCCACGACAAGGCCATGATTACGCCGATGGAGAAGTTGAAGGGCGCTGCGTTCGACCGTGGCTTCATCCGGAACATGGTCGCAGGACATACCAAGGTGCTCGCGGTTTACAAGAAAGAGGCGACGGACGCCCAGAACGACGCCTTGAAGTCCTATGCTGAAGCCGCAATTCCTACACTGCAGAAGCATCTCGACCAGGCCAAGGATCTGGAAAAGTCAGGCGGAAAGAAGAAGTAACGGGCCAAAACTAGGGACCGGTCGGGCTTTGCTGAGGGGCTGCTATTTAGGTGGCCCCTTTTGCTTTTGCTTGAAATTTTTTCCCGCCTCCCGGTTGCGAGTCATTGATTCTGGCTGGTTTTCATTAAGCGCCTTTGGATGTAGTTCATTGATTTCAAAAGAGTTTCTACAAATCAAAAGCGACTCAAAATATAGAAAACAAAGATTCTCCTTGTAAGATCTCTGCAATCAATAAATTAGACGTGGCTGTTTGATTTCGGGTAGTTATCCCGTGAAATCCTCCAAAACGTCAAAAGGCGCAGTTTG
>JBOGMA010000105.1:0-10892 GCA_050746465.1 Acidobacteriaceae bacterium | reverse complement strand
GCGTCGGATTGATCCGTACTGGATTGGAGAAATAGATGTCCCCATGCTGCAGTTCGTACTTGGTTCCGGCAAACGTCGCGCTGCCCTCTGTAATGGAGATGTGTCCTAAAACCGAGGGCTGGGCAATTGTGCCGCGCACGCGCAGGTTAACATCGCCGGCCAGCTTGGCGTACGAGTTCTGGAAGTCAAGTTCAGGGGCCGAAGCCACATGAATGTCCAGCCGAATATGGCTCGACAGCGACTTGGGATTCGGCGGTAGAGACGGCGTCATGCTTGAAGGATTGAACGATGCCAGGTCCAATCCGCTGCGGATCGCAAACCGCGTGATCGTCACGCGCCCGCTTAACAGCGCCGATTGCTTCGTCCCCTGCAGCCGCAGCTTGGCATCCACCATTGAACTCACACCCTGCGGATATCGGATACGAACGTCCTTCGCCGTAGCCGTAAGGTCGCTGTACAAGCCTTGCTGATAAGTGACAAACCCGCCCATCGTGAGCTGACCGCCGCCGCTTTCCGCCGTTAGGTCCTTCACCTCCAGCCTGTCCTGGTCAAACGTGAGCGTGCCGTTCATCTTGCTCAGACCATTGGGAAGCGTCAGCATCGCAAATGCAACATTGTTGAATTTCACATCCCCGGTCAGCGCCGGCTGCCGAAAGGTCCCGTCCGCATTGATCTGGAAATCCACGCGCCCCGATGACCGGATGTTGCTGTTCAGGCTCTGCGCCAGCTTCATGTTCACCGCGCCGCTGGCGTGCAGATTCAGCCCATGCGCTTCGGTCAGCACTCCAATTATCCCCTGTGCCCGCAGGTCCGTATCCTCGCCGGTAATGTGTACCGGATCGAGATGCAGCAGTCCATTCTTCAGCGTCGCATGCAATGCCCCATCGCTCTTCAGATCAACCCCGGCAAGCGAAATCGCAAACTGCTGTACCACGGCGTCGCCACTCATCCGGCGCGGATGACGGAGTGGCCCGCTCATATTCACGGTGGCGCCAATCGAAGAGTGGACAGACACGCCCTCTACATGGAACGCCTTCAGAACAGGATCCACGTCCAGGTTCGTCAGAGTGAGCTTGGCATCGCTCTGATCATCGCCGGAGAGCTGCGTCTGATCATGCAATTGCAACCGGGCACCGGTGATATTGGCGTTTGCATTCACCAGCAGTGTCCGCCCCTGCGTGTGCGCCTCCGCGTCCACATAGCCCTTCGCCACTCCATCCAGGTTCAGCCCACTCAGGTGCAAATTCGCCTGCAACTTCGGATTCTGAATCGTGCCGCTGCCATGCGCCTGAAATGCCAACATCCCGGCCACTGTATATTTGCTGCTTTGCAGTCGATGAATATGCGCCAGGTCAAATCCCTTGCCCTGCGCGTCAAAGTGGAATGTCTTTGCCTTCAAGTTGTAGCCGCCGCTCCCTGTCACCCTCCCATCGCCTTGCAGAAATACCAGGTTCACCGCGTCAATTTCGGTTCCTGCAAACCGCAAATCTGCATTCAAGCTCTTGTACGGCTCGCCATAAGCCGAGCCGTCCGTAACCGATACATGACCGTCGCCGGTCAGGTTCTCCAGCGTACCTCTCGCTTGCGCCCTCGCATTCACAGTCCCTGAAACCGGCATCGACTTTCCCGCCGCCTTCACCAGGTCCGCTACATCCGCGTTCTGCACGCTCAAGTCGGCTCGTATTGCGGACTCCGCATCAAATTCGTACCGGCGCGCTGTAATCGCATGGGCATCGAGTTCGCCCGCAACATGGACCGTCGCTGGACCATGCGTTAGCACCGCCTGCGCCACTGCAATCCGTTTCTGTGAATATTCCGCGTCGGCATGGATCGAATCGAAGTGAATCGTATGCTCGCTCTGTGCGGCTTGCGCCAGCGCCACGCCATCCCATTTCGCCGGAGCCGAAAAGGTCAAATCGAAATCCGCCGCATCCACGTGACCCTTCACATCGGGCTTCAGAATGCTTTGCGTGATCGCTCCCGTAAAGTCTCCCTTCCCGTGCAGCGTAATCGGCAGCGCCTTCAGGCCCCTCTCGCCGCCTGAGGCTACACCGAGAGTCGTCAGCGCCGGATTGAATTCGCTAATGTCCGAAGTATTCAGCGAAACTTTGAGATTTGATGCCCTCGTAATCGGATACGCACCCAGCGATCCTGTCACCCTGATATCACTTGCCGGCGTCTGAACGTGCAACAAGGGAATGTCTACCAGTCCTTTCACATTCGAGTACGTTGCCTCGACCGTGCCGTACACCGGTACTCGTCCCGGAGTAGGCGTGAGCGGCGGAGTCAGCGTAACATCGGCAGCCGCCGTGAACGCCATCGCGCTGCCCGCCCAGTCCACCTTCACTTTTCCGCCCGCATCCGTATCGAATCCAAGCTGGCTGTAGTGCGCCGGAGCCACAATCCCCATAATGGACGAGAGCGCCAACCCGTGCAGTTGCGCCTGAATCGACCCTCGCTGCAACTCCGGCTTTGCCGCTACAGCTTTGGCTTTGTGCAGCGCGTGGGCCGTCTTCGGCGGCAGGTTCGGAACCGTCGACGCCTTCGCCGGATGCCGCCAGTGTGTGACGCTCAGGTCACCGTCAATGTACCCTCCCCGCGACAGCACAGCGCGCATGTCTGTCAGGCGCAGTACATCCTGTGTGAGATGTATGTTCGCTTGCGCCTTCACTCCCGTCACATGGATGGAGCCAGCGTGGTAGGAAGCACCTTCTACCCGGCTCGTCCCGTCGATCGCAAATTGCCCCTTCGTTCCAGTGCCTTGCAGATCAAGCTGAACCTCACCCTGCTTCAACCCTGCGATCTGTGTCAGATTTTCAACCTCCGCCAGCGCCAGGCCGCCCTTCACTTTCAGCTTCCAGGTGGGATTGGCAAAGTTCACCAGCGAACCGCTTACGTTGAGCAGCGAATCGCCCGTCCTGAGTTGCAGCGATTGCAGCACCACCTGGTTGCGCTCCAAATTCAGCCTGGCGTCCAGCGTGGAATGCAGCGCCGCTCCCGCGCCTCGCCGCATCGTCAGGTCCTCCACATGGATGCTGCCTGTATAACGCTCTTGCTGGTTCAACCTGGTCGCGGGAACATATTTCACGACCACCCCCAGGTCATTCGCCGCGGCGTCAAACGGAGTCGCCCGCTGGTTCACCATTACCAACCCATCGCGGACCTCCGCCCGATTCACCTCCAGGTCAAAGATCGTGTCGATCACCGGCTTTTTGCTCGATCGCCGTGGTTGGGGATGGGGTTGATTCGTCGAGCCGTCCGGATGCACAATCAGGTGAACCACGGGATGGTCCGCCTCAAAATAATTAAGCCCGAATTTGCGCTCGAACAGCGAGATGACCTTCGCTCGTACATAAATGCGGTCCACATGCACGTAAGGAGCCTGTCCGGGCCCCTCCGTCCCATGGATCGTCAGGTTGTTCAGAACAAAATCCAGGTGCAGCAAGCTCCACTGGAACGCGCCCATCTGCACGCGCCCCCCGGTTGCCTGCTCAAGCGCGTTCACAATCTTCCCGCGAACAAATCTCGCGAACTGCGGCGTATTCGCATACCAGATGGCCCCCACGATCAGCAGCAGAATTACCACCACAGGGATCAGCGCCCAACGCCATAGACGATGGCCCTTTCCGCTGCTCACCGGAGGCGGACTGGAGGCTGGCTGCGGATTTGGCGTGTCGCTCACCAATCAGTCCTCCTCGCTCGCCTGCAGAGCATCTTCCGCATTCGCGTACGCCGGATCCACAATTTGCACGCTGCCTTCCGCGCGCAGACTCTTCAGCCAGTCCTGCAGCAAGCCGTTGACCTGCTGCTCCAGTAGAACCTCCTCAATGCGCGATGAAACATCCTTCAAAGCAGGGGCGCTCTGGTGCTGCTTTTCAAACGCCGGCACTACCGCCTTCTGGTAATACTCCGCGATGCTTTCATGCGAGATGCGGATACCCGTGCGAAAGCGCAGGTCGATGAATCGGAGAATGGCGAGCCGCTGCTGCCAATGGTTCACCACCTCCTGCTCCGTCAAGTCGTTCGCCGTCAGAAACGACTTCCAGCCTTCCTCCGTTTGACACTTGTACGCGGCACACTCCGGCAGGTGCGACCGGAGTTCCTTCAGCGATTTCTGCACGTCCGCATCCGATATCTTCACATTGAACTGCCGCTGCTGCCGCATCTGCTGCACAATCAGTGATCGGCTGATTAGCCGGTGCATCGCGTCCTGCCGCGTGTCTTTCCCGGCGTGCAGCCGAAACGGCTCCAGTGCCGCAAAGTGCATTTCCTCCTCAACATCGCTTTCCAGCAGAACATCTCCATTAATAACCGCCACCACATGGTCCAGTTCTACGAATTGGCCGCCGTTTGCGGGCAGAGTGGCCCTCTGCGCAATCGCCATAGGCGAACAAACCGCCCTTCCGGCCATCGCCACCATCACTACCGCCAAAGCAAGCGCGCGTCGCATCAGAATGCCTGCCCAATACTGAAAAAGAAGTTAAAGTGACCCGCCTGCCCCACATACGGCTCAATCGGCTGCCCATTTGAGTGGGTTCCGTAAGTAATGATCACCGGATAAATCGGTGGGTTCAGCGTATAGCTGAAATCCAGGCGAATCGGCCCTATGGGCGTGTGGTAGCGCAGACCCAACCCAACATCATGGGTAAAGTAATTGAAGTCGCATGTCCCGGTATTATCAGTGCTCGAAGAGCGCGTCACCGCCTTCTGATGGTCAACATTAAGATCGCGGCATGTCCAGCTATGTGGCTGCTTAATGCGAATTGCACTCGGCCAAATATCCGATGAGTTATTGAAGACGTTTCCCATGTCATGAAAAAGCACAAATCCAAGCGATGTTCCGACATAAGGAAGGTTGGGATTAGGGAAGCGCAGTTCTCCGCTATTGACGAATACTCCCGCTCCGCCAACAGGAAAGCCCGTCAGCGAATCACGCGGACCTGCGGAGTTGATCGAGTATGCGCGCAGCGACTGCGCGCCACCGGCATACAGCCGCTCCGGCAGCGGAATATATTCGTACTTAGCCTCTCCAAATGCTCGCTCAAAACCAAATCGTGTGTTCCGAGCCAGTACATAATGCTTCTTCCCCAGCTGGTAATAACTTGAGTTGCTAATATCTACCCGGTTGTAGTTAGCCTGCGAAGCGAAAATGTTATCGGTGGCAAATTCTTCCATGCTGGTATAAGTTCCCGCCACCGCATCCAGCGGAGTAGGCCGCCGCGTGTCGCGAATCCACGTGAATCCTGGCCCTCCCACGCGCACCGGCTCGGAAACGATCGGTATTTCGTTTGGCGACACCTGCACGCTGTTCGGGTCCACCTTTACCCGCCGATAGGTGAATTGATAGAACATCGTATTCGGAAGATTGATCCGCTGCGTAAAGCGAACCGTCCCTTCGAGCCTCGACGCCGCATAGGTCGTAATATCCTGCGCGCTGGTGTAGCCGCCGCTCAGCGAAAAATCCACCGACTTGCTGCCGAACAAATGAGGAAAGGAATAGATCGTCGTCGCCGACTGCTCCAGTGAGCCGTACTGCGTTCGCAACGTGATGGACTGGTTTCTCCCCCACAAATTGATCCGCGACACATCGAACAGCACCAGCGCACTCGTTCCCGTTTTTCCATTCGGACCGCAGTTTGCCTCGTAGCTCGCAGGGTTAATGCCCAACTGGATCAAGCTCACCGGATTGGGACAGCTCGTTGACGGATTTCCGGTCTGCGCCTGAAAGCCAACTCCATAGCTCAAGTCCCAACGCTTCGCTTCCGTAAACTGCACCAGCACGTTTTTGTACTGCTCATCACCGCGTGGATTTTCCACAGCCGTATTCACTTCATTAAATAGCGTCAGGTCATAAAGCTGGCGCTGCGTCTCCAGCAGCGCAGACTGGTTCAAAGGCTCATCCGGCTTCAGCAGAATATGCGGCTGCACCGTGGTGGGTCGCGTATAGTGCAGCCCCGACACCAGCACCCGGTTTACAAATATCTGGTCGCCTTCCGTCACCTCCAGCGTCACGTCAATCCGGTGTGGATTGTTCGCCTCGGGGTTCTGCTGCAACTTTACAGTCGCGTGGTCGAATCCGTGGCTGTAATAGTAGGTGAGCAAGGCATCGCGGTCGCCCATGATGGTAGAGGACGAATAGGGCTGCCCCGCTTCCGTGGTCAGCAACGGCCTCAGCACACTCAGCGCAATTTTGTCGTTGCCGGCTATGCTGTATTTCCCTAAAAGGTCCTGCTTCCCCTGGTCAACCTTGTAGGTAATTGCAAGCTCTTCAACTTTGTTGTTTTTCCGCCCTATTGTTTTTACTTCTGGTGTCACGCTGATATCGCTGAACCCGTTGCTCTGGTACAGCCCTTCAATCGTGTCCACGTCCGCCTCTGCCAGCGCCTGGCTGTAGCGTCCGTAGCGCAGAAAAAGGCTGGCTTTCTCTACGCTCAGCCGCGACTTGATCACCTCGTCATCAAAATATTGATTACCCGTCACCTCTACCGACTTCACTACCCGCCGCGGTCCAGGATCCACGTTGAAAACAATTTCCGTATGGCCCGAATTGCCCGCTCCCCGCGTACTCCGCGAATGCGCGACCTTCGCATTGAAGTATCCCTCCCGCTGGTAGTAGTCGCGGATGCGCTTGTCGCTCTCGTTCAGCAAATCTTCATCTACCGTGCCCTCTTCATATACAGGAACGAGGGATTTGATCTTGCCCTTGTTCAGGTTCACCCCCTCCACCTGTATCGTGACCACCGGCCCTTCGTTTGCGTCAAACTTGAAATCCAGAAGATTCTCTGAAGCTCGATATTGCTTCGACTCGAGCGCGACCGACGCCTCCAGCCGGTTCTCCTTTTCGTAATACTTGCGTAGATTGCTCAATGCGCGGCTCACCGTGTCCCGCGTGACCTTTGAGTTCACCTTCAGCTTTGCCTTTTTCCGGAACTCCTCCACAGTTATTCCGGGAGCGCCCGTCACTTCCACCTTCCCCACCCGGGTTCGTTTGCCGAGTTTTACGTGATAATGCACATCCACCAGCGCATTCTCCGGGTGCCTTGCCAATGTGTCGGTAAACATCGACTGGTAATACCCATCCGCCTGGAGCGTTTGCGTCAGCAGATTCGCTGCTCTGCTCATCTTCGCCTTGTCATAGCGCGTTCCCGCTGTCAGACGGGTGGAGCGCTGCAGTTGGCTCGCCAGGCGGTCGCTTTTTAGCCCATCTACCGTCACCCGCCCTACAAACGTCTGTGGCGTACCCGCGAACCGAATCTTCACCTCATTCCCGTGTCGCTCACCTTCCACCGCGATTCCCGTATAGAGTCCCGTGGCGAACAACCGGCGCAGGCTTTCACGAATATCCGCCGCCCGCAGTGGCTTGTTCGGCTTCACCGCCAGCGACTCCGGCAGCGATTTCAGACGGGAGCGATCCACGCCTTCAAATTCCACGGCGGAAACCTCCAGCCCCTCCCACGCTCGCAGCTTCGTCGTCGTCGCTTCCTGAGTCGCCACTGCCGGCGCTTTGGGCGTCAGTTCATGCGTCGCGCCGTAACCGGGAACCCGCGCAGCTTGCGGCGGAGCCTTCTGCCTTGCCGGAGGTACAGGCGGAGTCTGCGTGGGGGCATTTCCAGCCGAGGTCGATTGCGCTGCCGCAGGCGGTGACGCAAATAACAAAAGAGCGCACAAAGCAAGCGCGACCGGGCATCCAGAAGACAGAATTCGCGTTCCGCATCGAATTTGCATTCCCAAGACCCGCAAATAACTCAATCCGTCCTCTAGTCCTTCTGCTAAGTGCGGATCCGCCAGGGACTCAGTCCTTCCATGGTTCCGCTTCCCGCCATGGTCTAAATAGATGCAAATCTCCCGAAGCTCCACGACAGCCATGGTGCCGTTTGACTCGGAAATCTGTCGCGACTCCTATACTAAAGACTCATGCCCCCGTCTTCCAAAGCCATAAGCGATGAATCCTCGCAAGGCGAGCGTTATTCGCGCCAGGTGCTCTTCCGCCCCATCGGCGAGTCCGGACAGCAGAAACTCGCTTCCGCCACCGTTGCCGTCATCGGCTGTGGGGCCACCGGAGCAGCCGCCGCGGCCCTTCTCGCGCGCGCCGGTGTCGGAACTCAAAACGCCGGAGGCTCCCTTATCGTCATCGACCGCGACTTCGTCGAGGAAAGCAATCTCCAGCGCCAGGTTCTCTTCGATGAGTCCGACGCCCGCGAGTCTCTCCCCAAAGCCGAAGCCGCCCGCCGTAAAATTGCGCTTCTGAATAGCGATATCGATGTTCGCGCCCACGTCTCCGACCTCAACCCCGCCAATGTTCACGAGCTACTCGCCAGCTCCGACATCCTCCTGGACGCCACCGACAACTTCGAAACCCGCTACCTCATCAACGACTACGCCATCGAGCAGCGCAGGCCCTGGATATACTCCGCCGCCATCGGCGCGTACGCCGTTACCATGAACATCATTCCCGGCGAAACAGCCTGCCTGGCTTGCATCTTCCCCGAGCCCCCCGGTGGCGTCGTTGAAACCTGTGACACCGCCGGAATCCTCAACACGGCCGTCAATTTCGCCGCCTCCATCGCTGTAACAGAAGCCATAAAATTCCTCATCGGCGCACGTGAAAAAATGCGCCAAACCCTGCTTTCCTGCGACCTCTGGAACAGCGAATGGTCCCAGGTCTCGGCCGCCTTTCCGCGACCCGGCTGCGACGCTTGCGAATCTCGCGACTTCCGTCACCTCCGCGGAGAAGGCAGGCCTCACATCACTCTCTGCGGGCGCAACTCCGTGCAGATTCACGAACATCGGCGACCTATTGATTTCGACGCTCTCCAGGCTCGCCTCCTGCCTCACGGCGAAGTCCGCTTCAATCAACTCCTGCTCCGTTTCACCCGCGGAGAACATACCTTGACAGTCTTCGCCGACGGCCGCGCCATCATTCAGGGCACCACTGATCCCACCCTCGCTCGTAGCCTCTATGCACGCTTCATTGGCTCCTAGCCGGGCAACCCTCAGGGGGAAAACGGCCATCGAATTGTTGATATTGCGCAATCAACTTTTGTCTTTTCCCTTGCCCATGAATAACGCCCCTTCCCCACTACATGGCAATCGTCCGAGAGCTACAGGAGCTATACTCAATGGAACCCCTCTGCGTAAACGGGAGGCTGGGATGAGTGCTGGCCAGACCCAACCGAAACCAATGCATCAACACATGAGGCGCAATCCGCCCATCGCCGGCGAAGCCGAGGCCATTGCACGGGCCCAGGCCGGCGACTCGCATTCGTTCGAGATCCTCTACTCACTCCACAAACGTCGCGTTTATTCCCTCTGCCTGCGCATGCTCGGAAACGTAGCCGAAGCCGAAGACCTCACGCAGGAAGCCTTTCTCCAGCTTTACCGCAAAATCGGAACCTTCCGCGGAGACTCCGCTTTTTCAACCTGGCTGCATCGTCTCTCTGTGAATGTCGTTCTCATGCACCTGCGCAAGAAGGGTCTGCCGCAAGTCTCTCTGGAGGAAACACTGGAGCCCTCTCAGGACGACGGACCTCGTAAAGACATAGGAGCCCGCGACCTCACCCTATCCGGCTCCATTGATCGCGTAACGCTGGAGCGCGCGGTAGAAAACCTTCCGCCCGGCTACCGTCTGGTCTTTGTCCTTCACGACGTTGAAGGTTACGAGCATAACGAAATTGCCGACATGCTCGCCTGCTCCATAGGAAACAGCAAATCGCAATTACACAAGGCTCGCATGAAGCTGCGCGAACTGCTCCGCACCGGCGAGCGCAAGGAGCCGGCATGACGGAGCAAAAGGCCAAATCACAGAACGGAACGATCATGAACTGCGCAGAATTTCAGGAATGCCTGCCGGAGCTTTTTGAATCCGGCAAAGACCTGACCGACCAGGAGCATCTCAAAACCTGCGAAAATTGCGCCGCCCTGGTGCGTGATCTCGAATACATCGCCCAGCAGGCCAAACTGCTTCTGCCACTGCACGACCCCAGCCCCGCCGTCTGGGACAACATCCAGTCCGCTATCCAGCGGGACGGTGACAACATCGATAAACCGCAGCCCAAGCATCAATGAGAGAGCGGTAACATCTCGACGATAGAGGTGCACCGCGCCCTGCCTCCACCGCCTGTTTACAGGAGTTCGGGCGGCCTCAATACGATTTTACGGTCAGGGTAACGCGAGCTGAGTGCGCAAGAGCCGTGCCGCTTCCCGTCGTCGTAGCGGTCACTGAAACCTGATATACCCCGGGCGGGGTGCCGCCAGCGGCTCCGGGAGGGGCTCCGCATCCGGCCAGCATCCCAGCAGCCGCAAACAGAATATTGACAGCCAGAAATACAGCCAGCATCTTTGCCAGCAGGCCCCGCCGGCGACGCCAGCCAAGCAGGACAACAAACGCCAGAACTCCAGGTATTCGTGCCATCCCAGACGCCGCGCTGGTTTGATTCCTGTGTGGAGGCGTCGTCTGAATCACAAGCGCGGCCTCTCCCTGCCCGTTCGTCAGCGTAACTGGGCTGAATTGGCAGGATGACTCCGCAGGAAGTCCCGCACAGCTTAGTCCAAGCTGTTCATTGAAGCCCTGCAAGCTAGTCACATACACTTTCGCCTTAGCTGCATCTCCTGGATACACGGAAATCGATCCCGGATTCACGTCAATCTCAAAATCCCCCATGACTGGAGGAGCCTTGATGACGACCGGGACCGGATTGCAATTGCTCACAGAGTAGATGGAGCTTCCGCTATACATGCAGGTGAGGTTGTAGCTTCCGCCTGAAAGGGAGGTTGAAGTCAGGTTCGCAACCCCGCCCACGAGTGTGGCGGTGCCGAGGGCGGAAGCGCCGTTGTAGAAGGTGACAACGCCAGTGGGAGTGCTGGGACCGGGCAGCGTGGCCGGGGAAACGGTT
>JBOGMA010000104.1:0-6501 GCA_050746465.1 Acidobacteriaceae bacterium | reverse complement strand
TCTATCCAATGAAGCGCCGCGCCGAAATACCCAAAGGCCCGCTGCCCCAAGGCCGCGAGGCTGAGGCATTTGAGCGAATCACCTGGGACGAAGCCCTCGCGATAATCGCCCATCGCTTCAAGTCCATCAGCGACGAATACGGCCCCGAATCCATCCTGCCCTATTCCTACGCGGGAACCATCGGCGTGCTGGGCTACGGATCCATGGATCGACGCTTCTTTCATCGCCTGGGAGCCTCGCAACTGGACCGCACCATCTGTGCCACGGCGGGAGGCGACGCGCTCGAATCCGTATATGGCCACAAATTCGGCACCGACACCGAGGACTTTTGCTACTCGCGCTACATCATTGCCTGGGCCGCCAATGTTCATGGCACCAACATCCACCTGTGGCCGCTGATTGAGGAGGCGCGCCGCCACGGCGCGAAGCTGGTGGTAATCGATCCCTATCGCACGCGAACCGCGCAGTTGGCGGACTGGCATCTCGCCATTCGTCCGGGAACGGATTCGGCGCTGGCCCTTGGCATCATGCATGTGCTGTTTCGCGACTCGCTTTATGACCGCGAATACGTCGCCCGCCACGGCCATGGATTCGAGCAGTTGTTGGAGCGGGCCCTGGCTTATCCACCCGACAAGGTTGCCGAGTGGACCGGCATTGCCGCCGCGGACATAGAAAAGCTGGCGACCGAATATGCCACCAGCGCTCCGGCGGTCATTCGCCTGAACTATGGCATTCAGCGATGTGAAAATGGGGGAGCCGCGGCGCGCGCCGTCATGATGCTGCCGGCGCTCATCGGCTCGTGGAAGCATCGCGGCGGAGGGTTGCAGCTTTCCACCAGCGGCGCTTTTCCCTGGGACAAGCAGACCATTCAGCGGCCTGATCTGATGCTCTCCAGCCCGCTGGGCCGGGCGGCGCGGGTAGTCAATATGGCACGGCTCGGCCACGCGCTGACTGAACTCGATGGCCCGCGGGTACGAGCTATTTTTGTCTATAACTCTAATCCGGCGGCCATTGCTCCTGACCAGGCGCAGGTGCTGCGCGGCTTCGCGCGATCCGATCTGTTCACCGTAGTCCATGAGCAGTTCTTTACCGACACAGTCGATTATGCGGACGTAGTGCTGCCCGCAACCACCTTTCTCGAACAGAACGACGTGCAGGGCGCCTACGGACATTACTATGTCGGCATTTCCAATCAGGCAATTCAACCGCTCGGCGAGGCGCGGCAGAACGTCTGGGTCTTTTCTGAATTAGCCCATCGCATGGGATTTACGGAAGCCTGTTTCGCGGACACGCCCAATGACCTGATCGCGCAGGCGCTCTGGAACGGCAAATCGAAATCCCCGCTGCTGGCCGGCATCACCGCGAAATCGCTCAACGCGGCCGGCGGGCACATTCGGCTAAAGTTTGAGGAAGAATCCAAGGGCGGCAGGTTCCTGCCGTTTGCGGATGGCGGGTTCGGGACCCCGAGCGGCAAAGTCGAGTTCTACTCCGAATCTCTGGCGGCACAGGGCCTCGATCCGCTGCCGGGCTATGTCCCAGCTACGGAGTCTCGATTTGGCGCTGTCGATGCTTATCCGTTGGAGTTTCTGCCCCGCAAAGCGGACAACTACACCAACTCCACCTTTGCGAATTTGCCCGGACACCAGAAATTGGAGGACGGCCGCATAGGGACCCTGGAAATCCACCCGACGGATGCCGCGGCACGAGGCATCGCCAGCGGCAGTCGCGTCGAGGTATTCAATGCGCGGGGCAGGATCGAGCTGACCGCGCAGGTCCTGGACACGGTTCCTCAGGGCGTCGTTTCGGCGAGGCTTTCGTGGAACAAACTTTCCGATGGCGGAAACAATGTGAACCTGCTCACGTCTCAGCGGCTTACCGACCTGGGCGGGGGGCCAACGTTTTACTCCACGCTGGTGGAGGTCAGGAAAATCTTCGGCCAGCGCGAAGCCTGATCGAGCATCCCGCATCTCGCAATTTCCATTTAGACTAGGAAACGGATTTCCTTTCAGGGGAAAGCGTGAATTCAAACGCCGTTCGCGGCAGGCATGGCGGCAACTCCGGCTGTGGAGAGTGGAATGGAGCGGTTATGGAAGACCAGAGAAGTGACGACACTAAACCCGGCACTTGCCCGTAAAGACGCAACGTTCGTGGCTGCCGTGTGATGTTGATGCAGGCGCCAGATGGAAGCGCGGAGTTGGGCTATGTCCCTTCCGTCACATATAATCGCATTTTGCGCAGGATTGGCCTGATTTTTTGCAGTGAGGGTGTTGATATCTTTCCCGTCGAACGCGAGGGCGTAAGCTCTCAATCCCAATTGAGCCAGAGTTTGCGCCGTTCCACGCGCCGCACGCTGCAGTTACTCACCCTGTTGTGCTGCGTACTCTCGCTTTCCGCATGGGCGCAGCAGAATACCATTGTCCAGATTCGCGTCATCGGCAATCGCGAGATTCCGAAGGAAACCATCCTGGCGCGCATGTTCAGCCGCGTCAATGAGACCTACGATCCTCTGACGGTTGAGCGGGACTTCAACTCGCTTTGGAACACCGGCTATTTCGAAAACGTCCGCATCGACAAGGAAGAAACGCCCAAGGGCGTCATCCTGAACGTATACGTGACGGAAAAGCCGACTATTCGCGAGATTCACTACAAGGGGCTCAACTCCGTCACGGTTTCCGACGTGCTCGACCGCTTCAAAAAGGAAAAGGTCGGCATCTCGCAGGAAAGCAAGTACGATCCCACCCGCATTGCCCATGCCATCGACGTGCTCAAGGAAATGCTCAGCGAGCACGGCCACCAGTTCGCCACCATCAAGGCCGACATCAAGAAGATTCCTCCCGCTTCCGTCGAGGTGGACTTTGACGTGAAGGAAGGGCCCAAGGTGATGGTCGGCAAGATTCGCTTCACCGGCAACGAGCATGTGAAGTCCCGCGTGCTGCGCGAAGCCATGCGCAACCTGCGGCCCATCGGAATCCCGCACTCCATCTTCTTTGAAAGTCTTTTCCCGCGTGTCTATGACGCCAGCAAGCTGGAAGAAGATTCCGAGCGCGTCCGTCAGGCCTATCGCGACCGCGGCTATATTCGCGCCAGCGTGGGCGACCCGCAGACCCATCTCCGGAATGAGACCGGCCTGTCGCTGTTCACCTTCCGTCCCAAGAAGGGAAAGCGCATCGACATTACCATGCCGATTGACGAAGGAGGCCGATACCGGCTCTCCGGCATCACCTTTACCGGCAACAAAGCCGTGACCAACGTCAGAGCCCTGCGCGCGCAGTTTGCGGAGAAGGACGGAGATTATTTCAACGCAACGCAGTTCGGAAAGGGTTTGGATAACCTGCGGAAGGCCTACGGGACCCTGGGCTACATCAATTTTGTTGGAACTCCCATCCCCCACTTCGACGAGGCGAATCACACCGTCAGCTTTAACATCGACATCGACGAAGGCAAGCAGTTCTATGTGTCCCGCATCGAATTCCAGGGCAATACCGTTACGCGCGACTATGTGATTCGCCGCGAACTGGCTCTGCAGGAAGGCCAGGTTTACAACAGCAAGTTGTGGGACATGAGCATTATGCGGCTCAACCACCTGGACTATTTCAATCCCCTGAAGGTTGACCAGGACACCGAGACGCACCAGAACGCGGAGAACGGCACCGTGGACCTGCTGCTCAAGGTCACGGAGAAGGGCAAGAACTCCATCGGCCTGAATGGCGGCGTCAGCGGCCTGGGCGGCTCCTTCCTCGGCCTGAACTACCAGACCAACAACTTCCTGGGCATGGGCGAAACGCTGACCCTGCAGGCGAATGTCGGCAGCGTTACCCGCAACGTGCGCTTTGGGTTTGACGAGCCCTATATTCACAACCGCCCGCTCAATCTCGGCTTCCAGGTATTCAACAGCAAGTACGACTACAACGCGACCAAGAACTACCAGCTCGCGGGCGGAAACCCGGCGAACCTCTCGGCTGCCACCCAGTCGCTGCTGCAGAAGTACGACCAGACTTCGACCGGTTTCACCGTATCGGCGAGCTATCCAATCAAGCACAGCTTCAAGCGCGTCGGCATCACCTACAGCTTGAACAACTCGTCGGTGACGACCTACAGCGCGGCTTCCAGCAACTTCTTCCAGACGCTCGCCTTCCGCAGCGGCATTCAGGGGCAGAACGCTCTGGAAGGCATCGTCACCAGCTCGGTCATGTTGAGCTACACCGAGAACAAGCTGGATTCCAACTATCTGCCGCATGTCGGCCATTCGATCTCCGCCGACCTGCAGGTTGCCGGCCTGTGGGGGAACGTCCGCTATATCCAGCCGCTGGTTGAATTCAAGTACTTCCACCCCGTCAAGGGCCTGAAGTTCAATATGGACGGCCACAATGTATTCGGAATGCGCGTGCAGGCCCAGTACATTCGCGGCATCAGCGGCGACGTGGCTCCGCCATTCAGCCGCTTCTATACCGGCGGCGAAGCCGATGTGCGCGGGTTTGATATCCGTTCGGCAACGCCTTATGGCTTTGTCCCCACGCGGGTCCTGTTCCCGTTGACCAATCCCGACGGAACCACAGTTCCGCGCGATCCAACCAACCCCAGCCTCGGCCCCATCCAGGTACCGATTCCGGTTTACGGAATCGCCTCGATCGGCGGCGATGCGAGCTTCACGTCCAACTTCCAGTACGAGATTCCGATCTACGCGCGGACGGTGAGTTTCAACATCTTCGATGATTTCGGAATGGACATGGCCATTGACCAGAGCCAGTTGCGGCAAAGCCCGGAAGGTGTCTCGGTCCTGAACTCACCGCTTTACGGCTGCCCCAACTACAATAACGGCGCCTGCCAGGGCGGAGTGCCGATTCAATTCAGTCACAGCATCGATCCCATCCCCGGAACCAATTATGTACCGCGCATGTCGACCGGTGCGGAACTGGATGTGATGATGCCCATCATCCACGCGCCCTTCCGGCTCTACTACGCTTACAACCCGCTGCGTCTTGAAAAGTACTTCTATACGCAGGACTTGATCACCCGCAGCATGTTCCCTGCCGGCGGCGCCGGCGATTACAGCTACGCGCAGGCGCAGCAGGCTTATGGGTCGCTTTTGCAGCTCAGGGAGCCGCGCAAGACCTTCCGCCTGGCTGTGAGCACAACCTTCTAATTCCGGGGGCTGGCCCGCCCGCCAGTCCCATTGACGCTGGTTTACGCCGAACCTATAATTCGGCTCAGTTCCTGAGAATGTCTTCTGATCGTGACTCGTCTTGCTTTCCAGGCTTTTCCAGATGGAATCCGCTTCCACGAACAACGCAGCAGCTGGATCAGGAAGCGAAGTTCGCTTCCGCAAGCGCGGGCGATCTAGACTCACACTGGAGGAATTTTTGATTCACATGAAACGTGTACTTTCGCGTTCGTTTCCCATAGCATGCCTGCTCATTTCCGGCCTCGGCCTGAACGCAGTTGCTCAACCGGCTTCCGCTCCTGCTCCAGCGGCGGTCACGCCTACCGGCACCACCAAGGTCGCCGTTATCAACTTTGAAGCCGCCGTCTTTCAGACCAACGAAGGCAAAACGAGCATCGCCACTATCCAGAAGAAATTCGAGCCCAAGCGCGAGCAGCTTAAGACCGAATCCGATGAGATCAACACCCTCAAGAAGCAGCTTCAGGCAGCCGGCGACAAGTTGAGTGACACCGAGCGCCAGAGCCGCACCCAGGCAATTGACTCCAAGGAAAAGTCCCTGCAACGCGATGGCGAAGACGCCAGCCAGGATTATCAGCAGCAGATGCAGCAGGCCTATCAGCAACTGGCGGAGAAGGTCTACGCCGTAATGCAGTCCTATGCCAGCCAGAATGGCTATGGCGTGGTGCTCGACGCGGCTGCCTCCCAGCAGGCTCCTCCTGCTGTGCTGTGGCACAGGCAGACGACTGATATCACCAAGGCGGTCATCGATGCCTACAACGTCAAATCTGGCGTTCCGGCTCCTGCTCCGGCGGTTCCTTCGGCGCCTTCCTCGCACGTCCCGGCGCACCATTCGGGGACCACTCACTAGTACAAAGCTTTTCGTCTGGCTCAAGGGGCTTCGGTTCGCCGAAGTCCCTTTGATTTCAAGACCAGATTCCGACCAGATGGGCCTGTGGAAAAAAATGTGGAGATTCGGGACCACGGTTCCAATGAGCACAAATCCAAAGGCAGAATCAAGCACCGTAAAACGAGCGTCACTATTCATTAAGTTATTGAATTCAGGCAGTTTTTAGTTATTGATTAAAGCCCTATCACTCCTCCTTACTTCAGTAACTTTCCAATCCCTCCAAAATGCGCTTTCCACAATCGGCGATTTTCCGATACCTGAAACAAGGCAAAGTGTTTAAGGAACTTCAGCCGCTTTTGTGGGGTCATTTCGAGGCTACAGGACCTTTCTCGGCCAGAGGAGTTTTCGCCTGAAACTCGGGCGCGCGGTCATATTCCGGGCGCAAAAAAGCCTGGCGCTCGGCCAGGCTCTTTTGCTTGCCTCTAGACTACGG
>JBOGMA010000103.1:0-6084 GCA_050746465.1 Acidobacteriaceae bacterium | reverse complement strand
CGATGCGCTCGTCCACGCAGACGTGCATGAGCGGATTCTCGCCCTGTATTTTGGTGAGTTCCTCTTCGAGCGCTTCGAGCGCTTCAAGAGTGGGCTTGATTCCCTTCTCCTCGTCGCCTTCGGCCTTCACGGTTGTGGCGCCTGATTCGAGAGCTTCGCGCATGGCGCGGATGCGCTTGACGAGGTCGACTTCCTGCTGCCATTGCGTGTTGAGCTTGGCGAGGCTGGCTTCGGTTTCGGAAAGTTGCGTTTCGATTGTGGCGAGCCGCTCCGCGTGGTCTTCACCGACAGTGGTTTCGCGCTCCAGAATCTGCTTCTGGACTTTGAGGTCGTCGATGCGGCGGGTGGCGTCTTCGACTGCCGGGGGAATGGTGTTCTGGCCGAGCGAGAGTCGGGCGCAGGCTGTGTCGAGTACGCTAACGGCCTTGTCCGGCAACTGGCGTCCGGCGAGATAGCGGTGCGAGAGGCGCACGGTTGCGGTTACGGCTTCGTCGAGAATGCGAAGGTTGTGGTGTTTTTCGAGCGCCGCGACGATGCCGCGCAGCATGGTTCCGCATTGGTCTTCGCCGGGCTCTTCGACTTTGACGACCTGGAAGCGGCGGGCAAGGGCCGCGTCCTTTTCGAAAAACTTTTTGTATTCGGACCATGTGGTAGCGGCGATGGTACGCATTTCGCCGCGGGCAAGAGCGGGCTTCAGGAGGTTGGCGGCGTCGTTCTGGCCAGCCTGGCCTCCAGCGCCGATCATGGTGTGGGCTTCGTCGATGAAGAGGATGATGGGGTGCGGCGAGGATTTGACTTCGTTGATTAAGCCCTTGAGGCGATTTTCAAATTCGCCCTTTACTCCCGCTCCGGCCTGGAGAAGCGCGAGATCGAGGCTGTGCAACTGAACGTTGCGGAGCGCGGGTGGAACGTCGCCGTTCGCGAGGCGGAGAGCGAAGCCTTCGACGACCGCGGTTTTCCCGACGCCTGCCTCGCCGGTGAGGATGGGGTTGTTCTGGCGGCGGCGCATGAGGATGTCGACGACCTGGCGAATTTCCTGGTCGCGGCCGAGAACGGGATCGATTTTGCCGGCCTTGGCGTTCGCGGTGAGGTTGACGGTGTACTGGTCGAGGTGCGGAGATTTGCCGGAAACGGAGCCGCGCGCCGGTTCACCGTCCGGGCCGGAAGCGACCGCGGCAGGAGCGGCCATGACCGATTCCTCAGTGGATTTTTCGACGACGGCGTAAAAGTCCTTCCGGAGCGCTTCGGCAGGGACGAGCTGAAGTTCCTTGCTGATGTCGCGGATGAAGCGCGAGAGCTCGTCGTTGGAAAGCAGCGCCAGAAGCGTGAAGCCAGTGCGAATCTGCATGGCGTCGTATTCGATGGTGGCGGTCGTCCAGGCTTCAGTGAGCATCTTGACCAGCAGCGGGCTGAAGGCTGGGCTGCGGGCGTTGCCGGTTTTCAGGCGGTTGAGGCTCTTCTGCAATTCCGTCGTCAAGCGCGAGCGGTCCACTCCATACTGCTTGAGGATGAAGGCGATGTCGTTGTCGGAACTGTCGATGGCCTTCAGGAGGAAGTGCTCGATTTCAATGTCATAGTGGGTGCGTGAAACACAAAGGCCGGCCGCAGCTTCAAGGGCGCTGCGGGTTGCGTCATCCAATTTGCTAATCAGCGATTTCAGATTCAGACTCATGATTTCCTTGCTCCGTGGATTGAAATGCTTCTTTTCTTAGGACAGTCGATAGGTGGCTTCATCCGGATCGTGCTGGAGCGGGCGGTTTTTCAGCCAACTCACTAATCCGAGGCGGGAGGCGCGGATTCCCTCTTCGCCCAGCCTCATGCCGGGCGCTTGTTCGCGTTCCAGCACCAACTGGATTATGAAATCAAATTCCCTGTTGGCGTAGAGGCGGAGCCAGGCGCGCAGCTCGCGGCTGGCGTGGGCTCCGGGAAGGAATTGCTGATAGCGATCGAAGCTCATTGGGCCGAGGCGAACCGTTACGGTGCCGTGCTGGTCCCACACTTCGTCGCCGACAATGGTGCCCATTCCGAGGCGCTCGCAAAATGCTCCACTGTCGCGCAGGAAAGTTTGATTGACGGGTGGAAGGCGGTTCCAACTGCCGGTAAACTGGTGCACCGAAACTGGAACATCAAAGTAGTCTTCGAGGAGCTGTGTGAGACCTTCGGCAGTTGGACGCCGCTGCGAGAGAAGCCCGGCATAGTAGAGTCCGGCTTCATCCTCAATATCCATGCGGTGGGTGAGGCCACTGGTTCCGAGCCCGATGAGGTCGAGCAGCTTTGCGCTGATCACGTCGTCGGCGGCTCCGGTGCGCTCGTAACCGATGTAGAAGCGGTATTTTTGCCAGCCGCGATAGAAGAGCGAGATCATGCGGTGGTTGAAGATATCGAAGAACTCGCTGGGACCGCGATCTTTGGCGCGGATGCGCTCGAGCAGAAACTCCGTGTAGGGATGGGGCAGGACTCCGGTGGCGGCGCTAAGTCCCATGAAATTCACCGAAACTTTCGGGCGACCGTCTTTCTCAATCTGCAGATCTTGAATCTCGCTGGCGGGGAAAGACAGCGACGGGACAGAGGAGAACTGCACGACCTCCGAGGACGGCGTGACGAACAGGCCGACGGGATTGCGCTCCGGGTAGAGGCGCTCAAGCAGGCGCACGGCCTGGAAGAACTGGAAGCTGTATGGCTCCCGTTCCAGCATGGCGCGGATGCGCTCGAATTTTCCGCTCTGACCGCGATTCAGATCAGCGGCTGGTTCCCTGCTCTGGGTGGCCATTCGCCGAGCGCCTCCTTTCTCTGATTCGTGCGTGCCGCCAACTGGCAGAAGGTGTTGATGGAGGCGTAGCAGCCGAGGAAACGGTCCAGCATGTTGGCAAAAAGATAGACGCCGCCGCCCACAAACTGACGCTCATCAAAATCGATCTCGACGAGCATACCGCGCGCCGGAACGTTTCCGTAAATGGACTGCATGATGGCGAAGTGCGGCCTGGAGGCGAGCGCGGTGATTCCGCCAATCTGATTTTCTAAATAGGAAGAGTCGGTGAAATTGTGCAGGCGAAGAATTTCCTGAAGCGCTCCCATTCCCTCTTCGGTTAACGAAAGATAATTCAGCGAAAGCAGCGAGATACGCCGCCAAAGCTGTCCTTTGGAGGTAGGCGGATCATAGGAGGGCGTAGGGCGGCGAAGCGCGCTGATCTGCTTGACCATGGGAAACTCTTCCGCCATGAAATCCCCGTCCTCAAGACCGAAAGAAAGGCGTGACGGGAGGTCAAAATTCGAGCATGAGCAGCGGACCGTCAGGACTTCTGCATCTGGGTCCGTCATAATGCCATTCACATCAACCAGTGAAAGGTGCATTGTGGAAGGCTCGCGCTCACCAAGCACATTCATGCGGCGGAGGGCGTGCCAGTATGCGCGTCCCGTTTCCCTTCGAGTTTGAAAGCGGTAGGAATAGAGCGGTTCGAGCTGAATACTCTCACGGCGGGTAGTGTTTGAAGCCATCACTTCGTCGATGGAAAATATTTCAGTGGTTTCCTGATGGCGGACGTCAGGAATGACCTGGTATTCATGCCTGGTATGGGTGACGAGGACCGGTTCGGCGACATGCGAGAACAGGTTGATGACCGGGGCGCAGCCGAGACGCAGCGTACGGGGCGAGACGCCCGCTTCCAGGTCCTGGCTGCGTTCCGGGCGATCGAAACGTGAAAAGTAGAACAGCATCTCCGCTTGTTCGGTACAGCCGGCTTCGGCGATTGCCTCAAGGCCGTTTAACTCGAAGAAAAGAAATTTTTCGGAGAAGGTGAAGTATTCCTGCAGAAGGCGATAGCCGGCAAAAGAGCGCCGCGGATAGGGCAGCAGCGCTTCATCCTCCTCAAAGCCCATGGGGCGCAATTGCGCGGGGAGGATGCTGACGACTTTGCCGCCGCGCTGCTGTGGATTGCGCACCAGGATCGAAGTGCAATTGCGGCAGAGCAGTTCATACAACGTGTGCACCACGTTGGTTTCGCCAGTGAGGTGAAGCGCGAGTTTACCTATGTTGAATTGGTTAAAGGCAACGTCGCGTCCGCATTGCAGGCGCATGCGAAGCACGCCGACAGAGCCCGGCACGCGTATTGGATCGGCCAGGCGCTCGGGTTGCCGCCACTCGCATTCGCTTACGGTGAACGGCCACAGCTCGACTGGATAAGCGGTTTGAAAGCGGCAGGGCATCCCGTCCACGGTCCGCTTGGTGATAAGCGGAGTGTGCGCCGGGATTCGTAGGCCAGCGGTCTGCTTGCCCTGCTCCGGATCGGGCTGGCACTCGACGACAGTCATGGAGGGGATGGGACGCAGATAATGGGGCGAAACAATGCCCAGAAGCGCCGAGGTCACCTCAGGAAAATCATCATCCACGCGCAGGTGAACGCGCGCAGCCATGAACGCGAAGCTCTCCAGCAGGCGCTCGACGTGGGGATCGTCGCAGCGGTCCGGCTCAAGCAGCAGGCGGCTGGCGACGCGGGGATATTTTTGCGCGAACTGTCCGCCAAGCTGGCGAAGATGCGCAAGTTCCCGTTCGTAGTATTCCAGCAGTTCTTCGCGCATTGGTCACTTCACCTTGTACTCGCCGCTTGAGAGCTCCAGCACCGTGTCGAACGAAATTTCTTCCGGTGCGGGGTCGAGCTTCATGTTGCCTTCAATGTGAAAACGCAGGCGCCGGTCTATGGTATCGGCACCCTGGAGCGTAACCTGCACGTCGGTAAGTCGCGGTTCAAAATTAGTGAGACAAGCTTCAATGGCGACGCGCAAGCGGCGGTGGTCGGACGCGGAAGCCAGGCCCAGCGAGGTAATGTCGGGCAGCCCGTAATTGATGACCGAGGCCTTGGCCAGCGGGTAATCGGCAATTTCGGGCAGCGGAGGCTGGCGCGTATTCAGCAGCCACTCCAGGTCGCGCTTCAAAGCATCTTTGTAAAAGCGCAGCGATTGAGAGCGCGTAGCAGGCCAGTCCTCAACGGCCGTCAGGCGGTCGAGGACTGATTGTGTCACCAAAGTTTCTGTGGTCGAACGCGCCAAACGTACAGGCTCCTTTTACGTCAGAGAGAAACATCCATCGCCGCGGTGGGATCAATGCGGCAGAGCTTGGCGAACAGCGCTTCTCTCTGGCCATTTCCGCTATCGTGGTCAAGGCATTGCAACAGCAACGCCATAGGGGGCGAAAGCATTTCGCTCGCCTCCCATTCTTCGAGCCGGCGCTGATCGATTTCATTCACCAACTCCTCAAGGACGGGATGGGCCACTTTGTTTTGTCCCGCGTTTACGCAGAGCTGGGCGACTTGCAGGCGGCGTTGGAAGCGTGCGCGGCCGCTCGGCTGCTGCGCGGCATCGCGCATGAGCAACTGAATGGCCTGTGGCAATTGTCCGCGTTGGATCAGTTCGCGGGCCAGATCCAGAGCATCCGGCGGCGCGCCTTCTTCTGGCTCCGCCTCAGGCTCGTAGACCGTCATCGCGGCGGGCTCGGGTTCCGTTTCCTGCACAGCAACCGATTCAGGCGGTTTGGGAATAACCATTTCTTCGAGCCAGCGCTGCGTTTCGGGATTCGCGGTCGGCGTGTCATCGTCGAGAGTCCAGGTGGGCAGTTCCGGGATATCGGCCAGCAAAGACTGGACGGTGGCGATCACGCTGGCGGATATCGCGTTGTATCCGGTCTCGTAGCTGGCCTTCCAGATGTAGCGGTGGACATCGAGCCAGGCTCGCCCGCATGGTTCTCCGGCCGCGGAGATAGCGGTGTGAAGCAATTCTTCCCAATTCCCTTCGGAGGCAAGGCGCTTGAGGGTTTGCCGCGTCTCGGTCGGCGGAGATGCGAGGAAGTCATAAGAGGCGGAGCTTCCCTGCTCGCGCATCTCGCCGAATCGCACAGAGGCTTGCAACAGATATGCAACGGGGCTGGAAGACCGGTCTTTTTGGAGAAAGAGTGCACATGCCTGAATGCGACGAATGGCGTCATCCCAATCGACGGGATCTGCCGAGAGGGTTTTGCCGCGCTTGGTCGCTACTGGCGCTTCGGCAGCGTCCTCTACTTCCAGTTGCTGTTCCAGCTCGGGCTCAGTCTCGGAC
>JBOGMA010000102.1:0-4947 GCA_050746465.1 Acidobacteriaceae bacterium | reverse complement strand
ATTCTGTTGCGTGGGTGCGAGTTTCTTCAAAACAAACCTCATGTACTGCTCGGCGAAAGCATTGTGCGCGCTGTGGTTTCCGGCAATCTTTTCGCCGGCCCCGCTCAGATCCAAAATCATTCCCGCGGCGATATCCAGATTGGCTTGAATGCCGCGTCATCCTGAACGAAACACTCGTGATAATTCGAGGACGGTAGTGAGAGATGCTCTAACGAGATCGATTCTGGCTGGATTGCTGACGCTTACTGCCGTCGCAGCGGTGCCTGCCTCTTCCGACGCAAGCACCGCCTGGAAGAACGGGGACTTCCATGTGAATGTTGCGGATGTGATGGGCCGCTCTGACATTGTTCTTTTACGCCCCAATTATGAGGCCGGGCAGGCCATAGCGTTGGGAAATGGCCGTCTGGGAATTGCCGTGTGGTCGCAGAATGGGCTTACCGCGCAATTGAACCGCGCAGATACACTGCCTGATCGACTTTCGCCGGGACAGGTTGTGCTGCCGGACCTTGCCCGTCTGGTCGAAGCAAAGAACTACAAGGGCAGACTGGACCTCTATAACGGAGAATTCCGGGAGCAAGGCGGCACAATGACCGCAACGGTTTATGTTCAACCGGACACGGATGTTCTGGTAATCGATGTGACTGGGGCAAATCCCGATAGGACGCAAACCGCTGTTTTGAAACTCTGGTCACCCCGGAAACCCAGAGCGGCGGCAGCGGGACCAATTGGAATGCTGTCGCAGTCGTGGGTGGATGACCAGCATCCCGGCTTTTCGGGGCGCAAGTTCGGCTCACTTTCCGGGATCACAGCCGACGGCCGCGAGGTATCCGCCACAGTTACTAACCCGCTCACTATCACGGTTTCCTTCAGGCCATATCCAGACGGGCACTTTCGGGTTCTGGTGGCGTCGCCGCATTACGATGGGGCGCAGAACCCGCTCCGTAATGTCCGATCGGCATTGATGTCGGCATCACCAAGAGAACACCGCCTCTGGTGGCATAGGTTCTGGAATCGGGTGGGGCTGATCAAGATAACTTCGACGGATGGAGCCGGAGATTACATGGAAAATCTCCGCAATATTTACCTCTTCGATGCTGCAGCCGAGCGGGGCGAGGAGTATCCAGGGACGCAGGCGGGAGTGGCGGATATGCTGTCTTCGGCCCGCGACGGGCATCGATGGGACTCATCCGCGTACTGGCACTGGAATCTGAGAATGCAGGTGGCGGCGAACATCGCAGCGGGATTGCCCGATCTGAATGAGCCCTACTTCAATCTGTACCGGGAAAACCTGTCGAGCATTGAGCAATGGACTCGTCAGAACATGAATGGACGACCGGGTGCCTGTATTCCTGAAACTATGCGCTTCAACGGCCAGGGCATCGAATATGAGTCAAGCTGGAAGCCGATCAGTGTTGGGCGAGACTGCGATGCCAGGTTCAAGCCTTACTACAACGCGCGCACCCTTTCGACAGGTGCCGAGATATCGCTCTGGGTGTGGCGGCAGTATCTTGCAACGAACGATCTCCGCTTTCTTGCCAGAAACTATCCAATTATGGCGGCTTCCGCGCGCTTTCTGCTCGCTTATCAGAAACAAGGCTCCGATGGATTGCTGCATACAAGCCCCTCCAATGCGCACGAAACGCAATGGGATGTAACTGACCCCACAACAGACATTGCGGCGGCCCGAGCGCTTTATCCCGCTATGATCCAGGCCGCCACGCTGCTGGGGAAAGATCCTGGTCTTATTCGAAAACTGAGATCCGCTCTGCCGAAGATTCCGCCCTTCCCGCGTACTCAGGCAATTGGAGCAAAAACGCTGCTTCCACCTTCCGCCGATACCGCAGAGCAGGTTGTGATTGCGGAGTCTTACCTGCCCGCGGCAATGAATCACAACGCGGAAAATATTGGCCTGGAACCGGTCTGGCCATACGATCTTATCGGAGATACCTCATCGCTCTTCGCACTGGCGCGGCGGACCTATGAATATCGCCCTTTTCGAGGCGTTGCGGATTGGAGCTTCGATCCGGTTCAGGCGGCGCGACTCGATCTGGGAGGCAAGGTTGGAAAAACGCTGGTGCAAATTACCGAGCGCTCGCAACACTCCATAAACGGTCTGGCGAATTGGGATGAACAATATGGAGAGTTCTACATCGAGCAGGTGGGGGTTGTCGCCCTCGCGCTGCAAGAGATGCTGGTGCAGGACTACGACGGCTTGATCCGCATCGCTCCCGCCGTTCCTCCGGGATGGAATGTGGACGGAAGTGTCTATGTGCACGGAAGAACCAGGGTCGATGTGCAGGTGGCTGGCGGCGTGGTAACGGATGCAATCTTGGAATCCGCTGCGGAGCAAACCATAGGGATACGCAATCCATGGCCAGGGCAGGCCGTCAACATTATTTCAGGCCGCACCGGTACCAGGATTGTGAACTCAAATCCCAGCGCTGTCCTCAGATTTCAGGCGCACGCCGAAGTGAATTACCTGCTGGAGCGTACTGCTTTCCCCGTCGATGGCATGCGGTTCACTCCTGTCAGCGGAACGCCTGCTCGCGTCGCGAAGAGGCTTGGCAGCGTGCAAATTGGAATTTTTGGGGACAATCAGTGATTTCCGGAAGGGGCCTTTGCATTACGATACTGTTCGCTGCGGCGGCGATGGAATTCGCAGTTTTGGTGCCCGGAGCTTCAGCACAGCATATTTCGCAACAGCAATGGGTTGGGACGTGGGCGACTCCTCCCGCCCAGGCTGATTCTCGACAGAGTTTCCACCGGCAGACATTGCGGCAGATCGTGCATACCAGCGTTGGCGGTACCCATGCGCGTATCCACATTTCGAATCTGTTCGGCAGAACGCCGCTTCATATCGAAGATGTGCATCTGGCGATATGGGACCGTAAAACTTCTGCTACTCTTGCCGGCACAGATGGCCTTCTGCTTTTCGATGGGCGATCTTCGGTGACGATTCCTCCAGGCGCCGCGGCTATAAGCGATTCGGTTGCATTTACAGTCCCTGCTCTCGCCGATGTTGCAATCAGCATGTATTTTCCAGACAACACCGGTCCGGCGACCTTCAATCCCGCTGCACATCAAACGAGCTACGTCGCTACGGGAGACATGAGCGGAAACCCGGTTCTACAGCGCGCTGTCACCACCGGAAGTTGGTACTACATTACGAACCTGGACGTACGAGCGAACTCATTGCGCGGCGTAATTGTGACGCTAGGCGCCTCAATTACGAATGGGTATCGATCCACGGACAACGCGAACCTCCGATGGCCTGACATCCTGGCTCGGAGATTGGTCAGCGCAGGGCTCCATGTAGGGGTGTTGAACGAAGGAATAAGCGGGAACAGATTGCTTGCATCCGGAACCGGGCCGAGCGCGGAGAGCCGGTTTGACCGCGATGTTCTCGCGCAGCCGGGTGTCCGTTGGGTCATCTTTTCCGATGACCCTATCAACGACCTGGGTTCAACGCGGCCTCCGCCTTCGGCTGGCCGGTTAATCACAGGCATTCGGCGGCTTATCGCTACGGCTCATCGGCATCATGTTCAGTTTCTCTGCTCCACACTCACGCCTTATCAGGGCGCCTCTTACTGGACTCCTGCTGGAGAAACTGCCCGCGAAAGAGTCAACGCATTTCTGCGCAGTAAGACAAGCGGATGCGATGCCGTCATTGAACAGGACATCGCTACTCACGACCCGGCGCACCCTGGACGATATATGCCTGCCTATGATAGCGGGGATCACCTGCATCCGAACGATGCAGGCATGCGCGCCATTGCCAATGCCGTGGATCTCTCGATCTTCTCGCACACATTACCCACAACACCCGATCAATGAAGGACAGGCCCGCTTGCAACACTTACGGGACCATAACGGATTTACTGCATGAGGCGATCTGCTGTGAATAAAAGATGTTTCGATATTCCACGACGTAATTTTCTCAAGGGATGTGCGATAGCGGCCGTTGCGAGTGCTGACCCCGCATTCAGCATGATCGGGCTTGATGGCCGCAAGGCGGCGCAGATTTCCAGCAGTGCTCGCTGGCGGCCTCTCGATTTTGTAGATCCGATCATCGGGACCGGATGGCATGGGCATGTATTCCCCGGAGCAGTAGCTCCTTTTGGATTAGTGCAACTCAGCCCTGACACGAGCGGGCCTCCAGAGCGCAGAAGAGGCAATGCGCCGGACTACTATGGATGGAACCATTGTTCCGGATACCACTACCCGGATAACGTGATCCTGGGTTTCAGCCATACTCACCTACAGGGAACGGGCGGCAGCGACCTTGGCGACATTCTCGTGATGCCGGTAGTCGAAGGGCGGAACTGGAGTTGGGATGCTGGTATTCCAACGGATCAGGGCGAAGCTCAGATCGATGCCATCGGGGAGAACTCTGGTTGGGTTTTCAGCGAGTCAGAGCCTGGATACCGCTCGTTCTTTTCCCACCAAACGGAAATGGCTCGTGCAGGATATTACGCCGTGCATCTGGAGACGCCGGATGCGCGGGCGGAACTGACCGCTACAACACGCTGTGGGATGCACCGGTACAGCTATCCCTCGTTGCCTTCCCATATTCAGCACGGAATAATAGTGGATCTGATCCATGGTTTAGGCAGCAGGGCTTATCACGCAGAGCTGAATATCGAGAGCGATTCACGGATCAGCGGCAGCCGTTCGACTCACGGATGGGCGCAAGACAGGCAAGTTTGTTTTGTGATGGAGTTTTCACGCCCAGCCGCTTCGGTGCAGGTCAAAGTGGATGGCAAAGTCAGCCCCGCCGCCGCGGGAGGCCGGCTTTCAGGGGAACAGCTCCAAGCGATCTTTAACCATACGGCGGCGGCAGAGCCGCTGATTCTACGCGTCGGCATATCCGGCACCAGCGTCGAAGGAGCTAGGAAAAACCTTGCTGCTGAGATTCCGCACTGGGATTTCGATGGAGTGGTTCACCAG
>JBOGMA010000101.1:0-1906 GCA_050746465.1 Acidobacteriaceae bacterium | reverse complement strand
GTCGAGGCGAAACCGCGTTCGAAGAAGCCTTGGAACATCACGCGAAGATCGAAGGCGCTCCAAGCCGGCATCCTGGCGCGCATCGCTTGCTCCCACTGGTCGAAGTCGTGCCCGGTGTAGTTGATCTGCCTGCCCAGCAGCTTGCTCCACAATGCGGCGTTGCCGGGGCCGGTGATCATGGTGGGCGAGACGAGGTCGTAGGTGTGGCCGTCGTGCCCGTCTTCGGTGAGGGAAATCGCAGCCGCTTCCGCAATATCTCGAACATCGACTGCGGCGGTTCCCCCATTGCCGAGAGGAATGGGGTAAATGCCGGGGCCGAGGAGCACGTCCTTCAAACCGGCATCGTTCTGAAAGAAGAAGCCGGGTCGCAGGATGGTGAATGGGACTCCGAACTCGCGCAATGCGTCTTCGACAGCGACTTTTGACGCGAAGTGAGGCACGTCTCGAAACTGATCCGCCTTGAAAACCGAGAGGTAGGTCACATGCTTCAACCCAGCGCGCCTGGCAAGGCCATAGGCGATCAGTGCCTGGGTCAATTCGTCGGGGGAGACGGCGTTTAGCAGGAAGAGCTTGTCGACTGCCTGCAGGGCCTGTTCGACCGAAACCGGATCGAGCAGATCGCCAATCGCCACTTCAACGCCGCCCGGCAGCTTGCCGGGCTGCGGCTGCTTGCGGGCGAGGACGCGAACCTGGGCGCCCCGCTGGAGGAGCTCGCTGACCACTGCACCGCCTACGGTACCTGTTCCGCCGGTAACCAAAATCCTCATCTCGCCCCCTCGTGTCTTTCATCGTAGCTTTCTATAGGAGATTCGCAGTGGCTAAAATCGATTCATGCTTTCGATCGCGAATCCTATTCCTGCCACTTCGATCAAGTTGATTGCTTTCGATCTGGATGGGACGTTGATTGATTCACAGCGGGACCTGGCGACGGCGGTGAATGCGATGCTGGCGGAAATGGGGCGTCCTGGGCTGCCGGAGAAGGTGGTGGCTGAGTACGTGGGCGACGGCGTGGGGATGCTGGCGCGGCGGGCGTTGGGCGATCCGGCGGATGAGGAACTGGTGGAGGAGGCGCGGGAGCGGCTTCTGGCCTGCTATCGCGAGCACATGCTGGACCATACTTATGTTTACGACGGAGTGTTTGCGGCTCTGGATGGGTTGCGGGCGGCGCCGGATGGGGCTTCCCGCAAGTTGGCCGTGCTGACGAATAAGCCGATTAACCCTTCTCGGAAGATTTGTGATGCGCTGGGGTTGAGTCCATACTTTTTTCAGATTTATGGTGGGAACAGCTTTGCGACGAAGAAGCCTGATCCGGAGGGGTTGCGCGCGCTGATGCGGGAGGCTGGGGTTGCGCCGGAGGAAACTTTGATGATCGGCGACTCGGTTGTTGACGTTCTGGTTGCGCGCAACGCAGGAGCTTATGTAATCGGTTGCCGATTCGGGCTGTCTTCGCATACATTGGAGACTGTAGTTGCCGACTGCATGGTCGATGCGCCTTCGGAATGGCCTTTAGTTCTGGCGTCGCGGTCGGGAAATGAATAGATAACGACGACCGCTCGGCAGCGCCCACCTGCCGGGAATTTTTGGGAAGCCAGGCACGACGCAAAGCAGAATCGAAAATTTGCATTGTTGTGAACCGCCGATGTTTGCCGTTGGAGTTGTATGCGGCAGATGGACAGGAACGGGCGCGCTGCGTCCACAACGTTGAACGCATTTTCCAAACATAGCCGCTGGATGGCTAGAGGTATTTCTGAGGGGAAGAACCTTCTGGTCCGGCGTGATGTTTGGAGATGTGCGGTGAAGAGGTTCTGATTTGCTCCGTTCTGGTTTTGTAGTTTGCGTATCCGCCCTCGCTACTCTTGCATTCTCTTCCGCTGCCTGCGCGCAGGTGAGCGCGGCCCCTCTGTGG
>JBOGMA010000100.1:0-5807 GCA_050746465.1 Acidobacteriaceae bacterium | reverse complement strand
GGTCTCCCCCGAGGTAGATTTGCTGGTTCCCGAGATAGGCCACCTGGTTCCCGCCCCGCAGTCCGGCCTTCTCCGCGGCTCCGCCGGGAACAACCTTCTGAATCAGCATCCCGTAATCCGCCGCCAGGCCCATCTGCTGGGCCAGATCGGGACCAATCGGCAGCGAAACGATGCCCAGTCCTGGCCGCCGAACATGCCCGTATTTCTTGATGTCCCCGACCACGGCCTTGGCCGTGTCGATGGGAATGGCGAACCCGATCCCCGCGCTCTGCTCCACCTGCTCATTGGGGTTCGTGGCGATCAGCGTGTTGATCCCGATGACCTCGCCATGCGAGTTCAGCAGCGGCCCACCGGAGTTCCCCGGGTTGATCGCCGCATCTGTCTGGATGGCGTTCTCGATCAACTGCCCGCGCGGCTCATGGATCGAGCGAATCGCGCTGATGATCCCCGTCGTCATCGTCCCGCTCAGCCCGAAGGGGTTGCCGATGGCATACACCTTCTGCCCCACAGAAAGATTCCGGGAGGTCTGAGCGAGGATGGCGGGAACCAAGTTGGGCGCGTTGATCTGCAGCAGGGCCAAATCATGGCCCGGATCAGTCGCAATCACCTGAGCCTTGTAGCGATGCTGGTTGGAAAGCGTGACCTCGATCTGCTGGCCACCTGCGATCACGTGATTATTGGTCAGGATGTCGCCCTGCTTGTCGAGGATGAACCCCGAGCCCTGGTCCTGCTGCGGAACAGGCTGGAGAAAGAAGTTGTACGCCAACGACGCGGAAGTAACGTTCACCACCGAAGGCAGCGCCTTCTTGTAGACCGCCATGTTGTTCAGCTCTTCGGGCGTGTACTCGGGAGCGGCATGAGCTTCGGTCAGCGAAAGGTGCGACGCCAGATGGCTGTTGCCGGTAAGTGACCGGCGCAGCGGCGCAAAGTTCAACGTGGTCAGGTAGGCAAACCCGCCAACAATGACGAGGACAATCACGATCCTGCGAAAAGTCATGGCTATGATCTCGTTTGGAAGGATGCGGGCGCGCGCAACGCCGCTGCTCTGATTCTACAGGCTTTGCGCCTCGCCTCTGGAAACACGGCTCAGTTCGGCATAGATACGCTCAACCTGAAGCCGTGTCGCTTCCAGAGAGCCGTCGTTGCGAATGACGAAGTCGGACTGCGCGGCCTTCTCGTCATCCGGAATCTGGGCGGCAATCCGTCGGCGCGCATCCGCTTCTAGCTCGACGCGGGAAGGTGCTCCCGGCCTCTCCGCCATGCGGTCCACATATCGGGCCACGCGCAACTCAATGGGCGCGGTCACCAGAATCACCCGGTCAAACCGCCTCCGCCAGCCGGGCGCCGACCCTTGCCGGTCCGCCTCAAAGATCAACGCCGACTCCACAATGGCGACGGCATTCGGATCATTCGCAGAAATCGCCTCGGCCCATTGCTCCTGCGCCGCAACGACCGGCGGATGCACGATCTGGTTCAACTCCGCCAACCGATTCCGCCGGAAAGCGAAGTCGGCAAGACGACGCCGGTCCAGCAATCCGTCCCCACGAACCACCTCCGGTCCGAAATGCCGGACGATTTCGTCATAAACTGCATGGCCCGGAGTCATCATCTCGCGACCGATCGCATCGGCCTCAATCACGTGTGCGCCCAGCGAGCGGAACATTCCTGCAACCGCGGTCTTCCCGCTTCCCAGCCCGCCTGTGAGCCCCGCTCGCAACATGCTTGGTCCTTCAGGCAGGACGCTTCGTTACACTGAACAGATGCAGAAGGCCAGCCGAATGAATGAGATTCTCGAAACGATTGTATGCCCCGCCTGTCATGGCCAACTGCTCGCCGAATCCGACGCCGTGCGATGCAGCGCCTGCGGTCGAGCCTATCCCATCGAGGACGGAATCCCTATCCTGCTCGTCTCGCGAGCTATCAATGATGGAAATACTGGGAGATGATCCCATAAGCAATCGCGCAGGCGACCATAAATGCGATTGCAATCAGCACGAGCACCTTGAACGCGGAAAGGCCTTTAGACTCATCGGTCATAGCTCCATCCAGAGTACGCCATCAGCGAGGCAAAGCGCGGCTCACCTGCGCCGCCGCTTCTGAAACTGAGGTCTTCACTCCCACCACATTCATTGAGAAGGCTCGATAGCAGAAGCTCAAGCCAAGCAGCACCAGGCCAAGCGAAAGCGCAAGCCGAAGCTGACGGCTGGGCACGCGCGGCGCGACAAAAGATCCAGCCGCCGCGCCAAGTATGCCTCCAATAACCAGGCGCAGCAGAAGTCCGTTATCGAAATGGCCGCCAAGCAGATGCAGCCCGCTGCCGGTCAGCGTCATGCAAAAGGCGAATACCAGGTCCGTGCCAACCACCTTCGCGGCATCTAGAGAGGAAAGCCCCATCAACACCAGCGTCCCCATCGCCCCCGCGCCGGAAGATGCAAAACCCACCTCTGCTGCAATGGGAAACATCAGTGCTGCGATCGCCCCACGCCGTGTACGCTTTTCCCGATCAAACGCGTGCGGTCGAAAGTGACGGTAAAGATGCCAGGCCGCTGAGAACACGATGATGAGCCCCAGAACCGCATAGAAGATCGCGTGCCCGCCCACCGCCGCATAGCGCCGGAAGAGCAGGCACCCGACGACGACTCCCGGCAGCCCGCCCAGCAGCATGATTCCCAGAACGCGCCACGCCACCTGCTTGCGCATAATCTGCACCGGAACCACCACGGCCTTCACAATGGTCGAGTAGGCCAGCGCCGTCCCCACGCTGATCGCCACCGGCACATGCAACACCAAGATGAGCAGCGGCGCCGTGATGGTGCCCGCGCCCACGCCAGTTATGGCGATGACGAACGCGATCACGAATCCAAGCGCAACTTCCATCGGTTGACTAGTGGCTTTCCCCGCCCGCAACGGGCTGGATGTGAATGCCGCACTCGACCTTCGCTCCGCCCCAGCGCCCTGATCGCGGATCATCTCCGGACGGCAAGCTGGTGCACGGCTCGCAGCCAATGCTGGAGTAGCCAAGATCATAGAGAGACAGCAGCGGAATCCCGTGCCGCTCCGCATAGTGCCACACATCGCGCGTGTGCCAGTCGGCCAGCGGACTCAGCTTACGAAGCTGCTTGCCGGTAGGAAGCGTGAACGTCTCGACCGCCTGAAGATTGGCCCGCGTCTTCGCCTGCTGGCGTCGCAGCCCCGTGAACCACACGCCGTAAGGCTCAAGCGCGGCAAACAGCGGCCCGACTTTGCGCAGCCCGCAGCATCGATTCGGGTCCGTTCTGTAGAGCGTGCCGAACTCCGCTTCCTGCTCGGCAACCGTCCTCTCCGGCAGAATGTTCTTCAAATTCAGCCGCCACTCCGCTGCCATGCGGTCGCGATATTCGTAAGTAGCGGCGAAGTGATATCCGGTATCAAGAAACAGCACCGGAATCTCCGGCGCAATCTGTCGAGCCAGATGCAGCACAACCATGTCCTCAGCCTGAAAGCTGTTGGTCAGGCAGGCTTCACCCGAGGCGCCGCGCAACTCCTCGCTAACCAACGCGGCGGCTGCAGCGATCTTCTCGTCCAACTCAGCAGAAACAGGGATCGTACTCATGCTGACTCCTTTCCCGAGGACGCATCCAGCGCGGCGAGCAAACCCTCCACCGAGCCATCAGCAGCGGGTTCCGGAGAGAAGTCGCGTGACACCAATTGGGCGGCATGCTCCGTCTCCACCAGCACAACGACGCCCGCCTCGTGCAGCGCGCGCCATACGCCATGGTCCTGAACCCGCGTCCGAACTACCGGGTAATCGAGTTGAAGTAACCGCTGCTCCAGTTCCTCAACAAGCGAGCGGTTGGCCATCACGATACGCGGAGATTGGTCCTCGTCGTGCGATCCCGTCGTAGCCAGGACCTCGCGAATCATGCCCGCACCCACCGTCGCATTGCTCGCCGGATCAATCAGGATGAAGCTCCCCGTGACACGGCTCGCCTCGTACAAATCCGCCAGAATAGCCCGGTCGGTCTCGACTTCGATTACGCCAATGCCATTCAGCTCCAGCGTGTTTGCCGGACGCGGCTCCAGCGCATCGATATCAATCCTGTGCCGCAGCGAACGCACCCGTGCCGGAACAATGTGGCTGGCGTGCTTCAGCAGATACCGCCGATTAATCGCCATCGGCTGCGCGTGCAGCCACACAATCGAAGCCTCAAAGTGGTTCGTAATCGCCGGCGGCGCGCCGGCAACAGAAATCAAATCGCCGCGGCTGATGTCCAACTCGTCTTCCAGCGTGAGCGTGACAGAGAGCGGCGCGGAAGCCGAGTCAAGATTGCCGTCGAACGTGACGACGCTTTCCACGCGAGAGCTACGCCCCGACGGCAAAGCAATGATCTGGTCGCCAGGCCGAATCGTGCCCGTCGCAATCTGCCCCGCAAAACCGCGAAAATTCTGGTGTGGACGAATCACCCGCTGCACAGGCATACGGAACGCCGCATCGGGATTAACATTTGCCAACTCCACGTTTTCCAGATGCTCCAGCAGAACCGGCCCCGTGTACCACGGCATCCGTTTGCTGCGATGAACAACGTTGTCGCCTTCCAGCGCGCTGATGGGAATCGCCTCAACACTGCGCAGTCCAACGTGCGCAGCCAATTCCGCAAAGTCGCTGCTCAGTTGCCGGAAGACCTCCTCGCTGTAGTCCACCAGGTCCATCTTGTTGATCGCCGCGACCACCCGCGGAATCCCCAGCAGCGCCGCGATATAGGCGTGACGACGTGACTGCGTCAGGATGCCCTTGCGAGCGTCCACCAGAATGATGGCGAGATCGGCGGTCGATGCCCCAGTAGCCATGTTGCGTGTGTACTGCTCGTGCCCCGGCGTATCGGCAATGATGAACTTCCGCCGCGCCGTCGAAAAGAAGCGGTAAGCCACATCAATCGTGATGCCCTGCTCGCGTTCGGCCCTCAGCCCATCGGTAAGCAGCGCGAAATCAATGGACGACGAAACTTTCCCGCCGCCCGTCGTTCGAGTGACCGCGCGCACGTGGTCTTCATACACGTTGCGCGAGTCATACAGCAGCCGCCCTATCAGCGTTGACTTGCCGTCATCCACGCTTCCGGCGGTTGAAAACCGCAGCAGGTCCTTGGTCCGCTCGGACTCAAGAAATTCCTCAATCTCAAACTCAGCCTGCTCTTCGAGTGTCTGCGTCAGCGCCATTTAGAAATACCCCTCGCGCTTCTTAATCTCCATGGAGCCATCCTGGTCGTGATCAATCACGCGGTTCGCGCGCTCCGATGAGCGGAACGAAACCAGCTCAGCAATAATCTTCGGCAGGGTGTCCGCATCCGAGCGAATCGCGCCCGTGCACGGACTGCACCCCAGCGAGCGCAGACGGCAGCGGACTGTCTGCACCTCGCCGGGGTGCAGCTCCTGGACGAAGCCCTGCTCAAGAGAAAACAGGCTGTCGCCGCGCACCAGCATGCGGCGCTCCTTAGCAAAGTACAGCGGCACGATCGGAATCTTTTCCAGATGGATGTAGTGCCAGATGTCCAGTTCCGTCCAGTTTGAGAGCGGAAAGACGCGGATGCTTTCGCCCGGCCCCACGCGCGAGTTGTAGAGGTTCCAAAGCTCGGGCCGCTGGGCTTTCGGGTCCCACTGCCCGGCGCGGTCGCGAAAGGAATAGATGCGTTCCTTCGCGCGCGATTTCTCCTCGTCACGACGCGCTCCGCCAAACGCCGCGTCAAATCCATAATGGCGCAGCGCATCGAGCAGCGCCTGCGTCTTCAGCTGTCCGCAGCAGCGCTGGGTCCCCAGCTTTACCGGGTTCGCAC
>JBOGMA010000099.1:0-7024 GCA_050746465.1 Acidobacteriaceae bacterium | reverse complement strand
GCGCGGGATTCGCTGGGGCGCAGCAAACCATGACGAAGGCCGCGACGCCTTTGACCGTCACGATCAATACTCAGCAGACCGCAACGCCAACATCGAAATATGAATTTGGAATGTTCATCGAGCACATTGGCCCGCTGGTCTATCGCAGCCTGTGGTCGGAGATGCTCGATGACCGCAAGTTCTACTTTCCGATCACGGAGACAAAGCCTGAGGCTCAGAACCAGCATCACCAGGCTGGCTTCCCCGGTATGCAGCTTCGCAAATGGCGGCCGGTAGGGCCGGGCGATGCGGTGACGATGGACAAGCAGCAGGCTTTTGTGGGCGAACATAGCCCGCGCATATCGCTGGATGGAGCCGCACCGCGCGGTATTCAGCAATCCGGACTCCCGCTGGTAAACGGCAAGCGCTATGTCGGCCATATCTGGTTGAATGGCACGCCAGGCAGCACCGTGAAGGTGGCGCTGATCTGGGGTGAAGGTGCGGGTGACCGCGATACCGTTTCGTTCCAGCATCTGACGAGCGCCTATGCAAAATTCCCATTTCGCCTGACGGCGAAGGCCGACAGCAAAGATGCGAGGTTGGAGATTACCGGCACGGGTACAGGAAGCTTTCACGTCGGCACCGTTTCACTCATGCCGGCGGGCAACGTCGATGGGTTCCGGCCGGATACGATCGCGCTGCTGCGCCAGCTTCACAGCGGGATGTGGCGTCTTCCCGGCGGCAACTTCCTATCCGACTGGAGCTGGTACAACGGCGTAGGACCGCGCGACAAGCGGCCACCCACGTATGACTATGCGTGGAATGCCATGCAGTCCAACGACGTGGGCATGGACGAGGTTATGACGCTGTGCCGGCTGATCGGCGTGGACCCGTACATCACAGTGAACGCGGGATTTGGCGATGCGCACTCGGCAGCCGAGGAAGTGGAATACATGAACGGGCCGGTAAGCTCCCGCCTGGGTGCGGAGCGGGCACACAACGGCCATCCCGAGCCATATCACGTAAAGTATTGGGACATCGGCAACGAGCCTTACGGCAGATGGCAGCTCGGGCGGACGGACCTGAAGTACTACGTTCTCAAGCACAATGAATTCGCGGCAGCGATGCGCAAGGCCGATCCGTCGATCGTGCTGCTCGCTTCCGGCAACATGCCGCAGCCGATGGACCTGATGGGCGAGATGCGCGCCAAGGACGTAGACAACATGAAGGCGGTCGAGGGCACGCCGGAAGACTGGACGGGCGGCGAGATTGAGCACTCCTGGGGCAATTTTTCCGGCATCACGCAGCACTGGTACGCGCGTCCAGGCCGGAGGTTCAATGTGGAGAAGGCGAAGCACCTGCCGCTGGATGCTCCGACTGACGCGGGCTATGACAAGGTGGAGCAAACTCCTCTCGAATTTGCGCGCTACCCCGCGAATATCGTTCACCTGTACGCCCAGACCTGGCGTCGTTACGAGCAGCGCTTCCCGCAAATGGCAAAGAACCAAATCTTCCTCTCGATCGACGAGTATGCGTACTTTGGCGGGAGCTTCAATCGCGCTCCGGACCTGAAGTTGGCGCTGGCCTACGCCACGACTCTCAACGAGATGCTGCGCCATACGGATTTCCTACGGATGTCAGCACGTACCATGGGCGTTTCCACGCTCGACTACACGCCGACGGCATCGGTATTCAACACCACCGGGCTGGTCTACAAGCTCTATGGGGACAACTTTGTTCCGGGCTCAATTCCGGTTGCGCTGACCGGCAACTCACCGCTGCCCGCGCCGCAGTATCCTGTGGGCGGCGATCAGCCGGAGACGAACTCGGGCAGCCCAACGTATCCGCTGGACATGTTTGCCGCACTTACGCCGGACCGCAAGTACCTAACCATTGCCGTGGTGAACGCAACCGATTCCGAGCGTAACTTCGATCTGAACGTAGCCGGGATGCATCTTGGTGCACACCCAACTGTGTGGAAGATCACAGGCAAAGATTTGCAGGCGGCGGATCAGGTGGAACAGGCGCCGCAGGTCACGATCACAAAGAGTATGGTGAACGGTTCCGGGCATGAGGTTTCAGTTGCGCCGATCAGCGTCAACATCTACCGGTTTGCCGTAGAACCGTAATCCAGCGGGACAAGACGTGTGCTGCTGAATGTGAGGAAAGAATGAGCAAGGTGAAGGTCTGGGGTGCGGCAGCTTTGATGGCCACGCTATGGGTAGGTGCGGGAGCATCCGCGCAGGTGAAAACCGAAGTGCCTGCGGTAGTCCCTGGCGCGAAGGCAGTCACCGTCGAGCACATCAAGATTCATGGTACTTCGCTGGAGGGCAACCTGGAGGGCGAAGCCGTCGATCGCGACGTGATTGTCTTCCTACCGCCCAGCTACTCCAAAGATAAGCACCGGCATTATCCCGTGGTGTACGCGCTGCACGGCTTCTCCATTGGGGCGGAACAGTGGACGCACGAGATTCATGTGCCGCAGACGATCGAAGGCGCCTTTGCGCTGGGCTCGAAGGAAATGATTGTGGTCCTGCCCGATTCGAAGACCATCTACGGCGGATCAATGTATTCGCGCTCCCAAACGACCGGGGACTTCGAGGAGTTCATCGCTCACGACGTGGTTTCCTACATCGATGCGCACTATCGGACCTTCCCCAACCGGCTGAGCCGCGGCCTGGTCGGACATTCCATGGGAGGCTATGGCGCAAGCCGTATCGGGATGAAATATCCGGAGGTATTTGGAAGCCTCTACATCATGAGCCCCTGCTGCATGTCGTCGCGGCCCGCCCCCGATCCCAAATCTCCCCGTGAAGAAGCTTTCGAGAAGGCGGTCGCCGGGATGAAGTCGCCTGCCGATGCCGCCAACTTCAACTTCTTCTGGAAGGCCCAACTTGCCTCGGCCGCGGCCTGGTCACCCGACCCGAAGAACCCTCCGCTGTATCTCGACCTGCCCGTAAAGAACGGCGTGCTGCAACCCGATATCCTGGCCAAATGGACAGCGAATGCGCCGCTCGCCTTCGTCGATCAATATATCGACAACCTGCGGAAATACCGCGCCATTGCGATGGACGTAGGCGACCAGGACGGCTTGCGCTTCGATACCGAAAGGCTGCATAAAATCCTCGACAGCTACGGCATCGCAAATAGTTTTGAAATGTACCATGGAACGCACACCAGCGCTGTGGCTGATCGCTTCCAGAACCATGTAATTCCGTTTTTCAGCAAAAATCTGTGCTTCACAAAGAACTGCCAATGAGAGTTTTGTTTCGTGGTTGCGGCCACTTCGCCGCAGTTGTTACCGATTAATTCTGATCCTTACGAACTACGGAGACATACGATGAGGAGAAATGTCGTGAGACTTGTGACCGTCCTTGCACTGTGCGCGGGAATCGTGGCTTCCCTTGCTGTTGCGCCGCCCGCCATGGCGCAGAACACCTCGGAGCCGCCCTACCTGAACACGAACCTGCCGCCCGAAGTGCGCGCCCGCGACCTGGTGCACCGTATGACGCTGGATGAGAAGGCCTCGCAGTTGGTCAACGATGCCCGCCCAATCCCACGCCTCAAGGTTCCTGCCTATAACTGGTGGAGCGAGGCGCTCCACGGGGTCATCAATACCGGCGTTACGGAATTCCCCGAGCCGATCGGCCTCGCCGCAACATTCGATGTGCCGGGAGTTCACAAAATGGCGACGGATATTGGCATCGAAGGACGAATCAAACACCGGCAGGATGTCCGCGCGGGACACAAGGGCATCATGGGAGGCCTCGACTTCTGGGCTCCCAACCTCAACATATTTCGCGATCCGCGCTGGGGCCGCGGCCAGGAAACCTACGGAGAAGATCCGTTTCTTACCGGCAAAATGGGTGTTGCGTTCGTTAGAGGAATGCAGGGCGACAACCCGAAATACTACCTCACAATCGCTACGCCCAAGCACTTCGTCGTGCACAGCGGGCCGGAACCGACGCGGCACTTTGCCGACGTTGACGTGAGCAAGCACGACGAAATGGATACGTACCTTCCCGCCTTCCGGGCCGCCATTGTCCAGGGACACGCGGAATCGGTGATGTGCGCCTACAACGCCATCAACGGCCAACCGGCCTGCGCGAACCAGTTCACGCTGATTGATCAATTGCGGAACAAGTGGGGATTCAAGGGCTATGTCGTTTCCGACTGCGACGCTGTTCGGGACATCTTCACCGGCCATCGCTATCGGCCAACTCAGGCCCAGTCCACAGCAATTTCGCTCACACGCGGTATGGACAACGAATGTTATGACGCCAATGTCGAATACCCCAAAGATAACTCCGATTACAAACCATATATTCAGGCTGTGCAGCAGGGTTACCTTTCTGAGAGTGCAATCGACACGGCCCTGGTTCGGTTGTTTACGGCGCGAATCAAGCTGGGCATGTTCGATCCGCCCGACATGGTTCCTTACATGAAGATCCCGGAGAGCGAACTCAGCAGCCCTGCACACCGCGCTCTGGATCTCAAGCTGGCTAACGACTCCATGGTGCTGCTGAAGAACGACGGCGTTCTTCCGCTCAAACCCGGAATCAGGAAGATTGCCGTGGTTGGCCCCCTCGCCGACCAGACGCGGGTGCTGCTCGGCAACTATGCGGGCACACCGACGCATACGGTTTCGTTCCTCGAAGGGCTCAAGGCTGAGTTTCCTAATGCGAAGATCACCTTTGTACCCGGAACCCAGTTCCTGCGTTCCGACGGAAATCCGGTACCGGACAACCTGCTGACCACCCCCGACGGTAAGCCTGGCCTCAAGGCGGAATATTCCAACTGGCAGGGAGTGGCGATCGGGCCCGGGGCGAAGCCTGCTTCACTGACAAGCCGGATCGACCCGAACGTGAATCTGAACGAAAACAATCTGCCGGCTCAGGCCGCTGGAAAGAAGGAAATCGGCGCGGAATGGACCGGCTTCCTCACGCCGCCCGATTCCGGCGACTATCTGGTCGGGATTCGAGCCAACGGATTCTCCAGAGTGCAGGTCGACGGAAAAACCGTGGCGATGGAATTCGATACCCAGGGCGTTGAAGGGAAAGTCGGGCACGTCCACCTTGAGAAGGGGCAGAGAGTCAAGCTGGACGTACTCTACGGCAACCGGGGCGGCGGCGCGCCCGCAGCGCAATTGATCTGGGCGAAAGTGAACAATGCGCCCTCGCCTGAAGCTGTTGCGGCGGCAAAAAACGCCGATGTGGTGATTGCCGTCGTCGGCATCACCAGCCAGCTTGAGGGTGAAGAGATGCCTGTCGACATTCCGGGATTCCTGGGCGGAGATCGCACCAGCATCGATATGCCGGAGCCGGAGCAGGCTCTGGTCCAGGCCGTGGCTGCAACCGGCAAGCCTCTGGTTGTGGTGCTGATGAACGGCAGCGCGCTGGCGGTGAACTGGGCAAACGAGCATGCGAATGCGATCCTAGAAAGCTGGTATTCCGGCGAGGAGGGCGGAGCCGCGATCGCCGATACGCTGAGCGGAAAAAATAACCCTGCGGGCAGGCTGCCGGTGACCTTCTATACGGGAACCAGCCAGCTGCCTAACTTCGAAGACTATTCGATGGCAAACCGCACTTACCGGTACTTCAAGGGCAAACCGCTTTATCCGTTTGGTTACGGCCTGAGCTACACAACCTTCAAGTACAGCGGACTCAATATCGCGCAGCCCACGGTGAATGCGGGCGATCCGGTCAACGCCGATGTAACGGTGACTAACAATGGCAAAGTAGCCGGTGACGAGGTCGTGCAGCTATATCTGAAGTTTCCGCCGGTACCGGGCGCGCCCCGGATTGCCCTGCGTGGATTCCAGAGAATCCACCTCGAACCCGGAGCAAGCCAGACGGTTCACTTCGACCTGAAGAAGCGCGACCTGAGCATGGTTACCGAGGCCGGGCAGCCCATCATTGCAGGCGGCGATTACACCGTCAGAATCGGCGGCGGCCAGCCGGATACGGGCGCACCAACAGTCAGTGGACACTTCCACGTCAACGGCCGAATCGCTCTGCCTGATTAGGCAAATCGCGTTTGGCGGTGAGAAGCGGAGCCACGGCTCCGCTTCTTTCATCTCTGCCAGTCTCGGCCGGAAAACCTCGGACGATTTTACTTCCGTTGGTGATCTGGCTCAGAATATTCCGCTATATTCCGTATTGAGGAATGGTTGTATCACTTTGCGGTACGGCGGCAAACCTGACATTGCCGGACAGTGGGAAGAAAAGGACGCATGAATCCAATCAAGGTGAAGGCAGATGCGAGCCGCTGGGATTGTTTGAGCTTGGGCGAAGTGATGCTGCGGCTGGATCCCGGCGAAGGCCGCGTACACACGACCAGGCATTTCCAGGCGTGGGAAGGCGGCGGCGAATATAACGTGGCGCGTGGGCTGCGGCGCTGCTTTGGGCTGCACACGGCAATCGCGACGGCGTTCGCGGACAATGCGGTTGGCCGGCTGGTGGAGGACTTTATTCTGCAGGGCGGCGTGGACACTTCGCTGATCCGGTGGATTCCTTATGACGGAGTTGGTCGCGAGGTTCGCAACGGGTTGAACTTTACGGAGCGCGGATTCGGATCGCGGGCCGCGGCCGGGTGCTCCGATCGGGGGCATACCGCGATTTCGCAGTCCAAGCACGGTGATTTTGACTGGGAAGAGATTTTTGGGCCACAGAATGGCTCGCGGTGGTTCCACACAGGCGGGATTTTTGCCGCGCTGTCGGAATCCACCGTTGAGGTTGCCGCGGATGCGATGGATGCGGCGCGGAAGCACGGCACTCCTGTTTCGTATGACCTGAACTATCGGGCTTCGCTGTGGAAGAGCATTGGCGGTAAGGCTCGGGCGCAGGAAGTGAATCGCGAGCTGGTGCGGAAGGTGGACCTGCTGCTGGGGAACGAGGAAGATTTTTCCGCGATGCTGGGCGTGAAGCTGGAAGGCGTGACCGAAGATTTTGGTGAGCTACCCATTGCGAGTTATGAAACGATGCTGCGCGATGTGGCGAAGGCGTATCCCAACCTGAAGCTGGTTGCGACGACGCTGCGCACGGCG
>JBOGMA010000098.1:0-3215 GCA_050746465.1 Acidobacteriaceae bacterium | reverse complement strand
GGCCATGTCCTTATGCCGAAAGACCTTGATCTTGGCCCGCGAAAGCCGCGCGCCGTCAATAATGCTGGCATGGTTCAGCTCATCCGAGATGATGAAGTCGTCCTTGCCTAGAATGGCGGAGACGGTTCCGGCATTCGCCGCGAACCCGCTCTGGAAGACCACGCATGCCTCAACGTTCTTGAACCGCGCGATCTTCTCCTCCAGCTCCATGTGGATCTTCATGGTTCCGGCGATCGTGCGCACCGCACCCGAGCCGACGCCATACTCCTTCGTCGCCTGAATCGCCGCCTCCCGCAGCTTGGGGTGTGCCGTCAGGCCCAGATAATTATTGGAGGCCAGATTGATCACCCGCTTGCCGTCATACGTGCACACCGGAGCCTGCACATCATCCAGCACGCGCAGCCGAAAATGAGTGCCGCGGGCCTTCAGGTCATTGATCGTAGCGGTAAGGTGCTGAAGCTGAGGACGACGGGAAAGGTCTGAAGTCATGACAAAAGCCTCGCAATCGAAAAAGTCTCAACCAGCAATCGTAGAGCATTTTCCCGTCTCCAGATACAATGGAACCTTGGCAGCACAGCGCTTCCTTTTGAAAGAGCAGAGAATCCGAAGAATGAATTTGCAGTTGTTGCGGCACGGAATCGGCAGGCTCGCAGGCCTGGCCTTGGTATTCAGCTTGGCGGGACTGGCGCAGGCGCAGGTTGCCACTCACACCCAACTCACATCAGCGGCCAACGGACACAGCGTTACCTACACCGCAAAGGTCAGCGACATCGCCAACAATCCCGCGACCGATGGAACCGTCACCCTCGTCAACGCCAAAGGAGCGTCGCTCGGCTCGGCATTCGTCAAGAACGGCGAAGCCGCAATCACTATCGACCAGCAGTCCTCCGGCCAACTCTACGCCAACTACAGCGGCAGCCCCGACTTCCGCTCCTCGGTGGCACAAGCGCAGTTGACGGTCAACGCCAATGCCACTACGCTGCCCGACTTCACCCTCACCGCCAGCGCCACATCCGCCACAATCAACCCCGGGGGCTATGCGACCGTTGTTCTGACCATCACGCCGCAGAACGGCTTTGACGACATGGTCACGCTCTCCTGCTCCGGACAGCCGGCTACCGCGAACTGCACCTTCAGCCCCACCACCCTCACGCCTCCGCTGGACCCAACAACCAAGCAGCCAATGCCCATCAACAGCACTCTGCAGATCACCACCCAGGGCGCTTCCGGCAAGAACTCGGCCGCTGTCCTTTGGCCTGGCAGTGGCTCGCACATCGCCTACGCCATCGTGCTGCCTGGCCTGCTGGCGCTCGTCGGACTCGGAGCCCTCCGCCGCCGCTCAGGTCTCAACACCTTCCGCGTTATCGGAATGGTCGCCCTGCTCGCCGCCACCACCCTCGGCCTCGGAGCCTGTGCCCAGCGCTACGATTACCTGCACCATCCCCCATCAGGAAACCCCGGCATCGCCGCCGGCAATTACAACATCACCGTAGCCGCCTACTCCAGCAACGGAGCCACCGTAACCAGCCACACCCTCCAGGTCACGCTCACAGTGAAGTAGCCCGAAGCGACCGCTCACATCAACGGCCGGCAAATTTGCCGGCCGTTCCCTTTGCGCTGAACAACAATATGAACATGTTCAAAATAGTTGTTGCACGGCCAAAGATATGGAGTACGCTCAATATTGAACACGTTCAAATTTGAGGAATAACACCTTGGCCACTCATTCGAAAACTCAGAAACAAACCGCCGGCAAGTCCGAGGAGACGCATGCCCGCATCCTAAAAGCCGCGCTTTCGGTCTTCCGCGAACGCGGCTTCGGAAAGGCCACGATGCGCGAAATTGCCACCGAAGCTGAAATGGCAGTCGGAGCAGCCTACTATTACTTCGACTCAAAGGAAGCCATCGTGATGGCCTTCTACGAGCGGGCGCAGCGGGAGATGAAGCCCGACCTGGAAGCAATGCTCGCCAGAAGCCGCACTTTCGAATCGCGCCTGCGGGGCATCATTACTGAGAAGTTCAACTACTTCAGCCCGGACCGCAAGTTGCTTGGAGCTTTATCGGCGCATGTGGATCCGGAACATCCCCTGTCGCCGTTCAGCCGCGAGACAGCGGCTGTTCGCGAAGAGGACATCAGCTTTTTCGAGCGGGCTGTAAACGACTCAAAGGTAAAGCTGCCCGGGAGCATCCGGCCATACCTTCCCAGGCTGCTCTGGCTTTACCAGATGGGTCTGCTGCTTTTCTGGGTCTACGACCGTTCGGAAGGGCAGGCCAAAACAAAGTATCTCTTCGACAAGACACTTAAGATGCTGCTGATCACTCTGCGCATCGCGGGAATCCCCTTGCTCCGTCCGCTGCACAGACTCGCAGGGGAGATATTGCAGACCGTTTACGGCGAAAACTGAAATCGCACCGAAGAGGAGGATCGAAGATGGACAGCCAAAAATTGCGAATCGTACTTCCGGGCGGCAGCGGACAGGTTGGACATCTTCTCGCACAGCATTTCCATGCGCAAGGTCACACCGTAACGGTCCTCAGCCGCTCACCTCGCCCCACGCCATGGCGAGTCGTCGCGTGGAACGGTTCAGCCTCAGGCGCATGGATCAAAGAACTGGAGAAAGCCGATGTCTGCATCAACCTCTCCGGCAGAAGCGTGAACTGCCGCTATGACGCAGCAAACAGGCGAGAGATTTATGATTCCCGGATTCTCACCACGCGGCGCTTGAATGAGGTGATTGCCGCAATGCCGAACCCTCCGCGCCTGTGGCTGAACGCGAGCACCGCGACCATTTACCGGCACGCCTTAGACCGTCCCATGGACGAGGCTACAGGCGAGTTGGGCGGGCATGAGGCGGACGCTCCCGCTACATGGAACTTTTCCATCCAGGTTGCGCAGGACTGGGAAAAAGCATTCTTTTCTACTTCAACGCCCCGCACGCGGAAGATCGCGATGCGCAGCGCGATTACTCTGAGTCCCGATCGCGGCGGTGTCTTTGAGGTTCTGCTGAATCTGGTCCGGTGGGGTCTGGGCGGAAAAATGGGTACGGGGGAGCAATTTGTCTCGTGGATTCACGGGACGGATTTTGTTCGGGCTGTGGATTGGCTCATCGCGCGGGAAGATTTTAGCGGAGTTGTGAACCTCGCCTCGCCTAATCCTTTGCCGAACGAGGATTTTATGCGGGCGTTTCGCGAGGCATGGGGCGCGCACGTTGGGC
>JBOGMA010000097.1:0-7060 GCA_050746465.1 Acidobacteriaceae bacterium | reverse complement strand
CTCTTCCTCTTAGATGAACCCGAGGCTGCGCTTTCTCCCCAGCGTCAAGTTGCATTCGTCTTTTTGCTTCATGAAACGTTGCGCGCATATCGTGATGCTCAGTTCATTATCTCCACGCACTCTCCATTGCTGCTCGGTTTTCCAAAAGCGCAAATCATGTCGTTTGACGGTGAGCGTATCAAGGAAATTAGTTATGAAGACACGAATTCCTTCCAAATCTACAGGAGATTTCTCAATGATCCGCGTGACTTCCTCAAAGAGCTCTATTTGGAGGCAACATAGCGGCAGATAGCGACTAGTCGACGATTTTGGTAGCATCCCAATTTGGTGGTTTGAGTTCTGGATGTTTTTCATATAGAGGTTCCAAGATGCCGAATACAATCACGTAGAAAATGTCACCAATCTTCTCTCGATAGAGAGACGCCTCAGCCTCACCGCAAGCTGCGTTGACACGCAGAATTGACTCCCCAAGTGAATCAAAGGTTCTCTGCAAAAGTTGGCTAACTTCAGCGGCTAGTTCTTCATTTTCAATCATCAGAAGTCACACCCCGTCGGTTCCACTATTCGCCGCACACATGCACGCCATTTTCCGATCTGATTGCCACTCCCGGGAAAGGGATATTGGGCCGTACAAGTCCTCTGGGCTTCTCGGACAATCTCGTGGCATGCAGCATCACTCGGCTTAGGTTGGTTGTCGCCCTCCATGCTCAATAGCATGGTAGTGGCAGCAACCGGCGCTAAGCCTATTCGCAGGGCGACCCTACCAGCAACACTACCAATAGTCGTACAAATTGTGAGGTTTTCTATGCACCAATTTGCTGCGGGCCAAGCGAGGGTATCAGCCGATTGAAAGGAATTCGGTCCTGCGCCGCACGCCCCGAAGTCGCACCCTGGATCCGGAAGTCCGAAAGCTCCGGCGATATCGGGGCCATAGGTGATGCCGCTGTATTCGCTCCATGGATCAGTGTTGGGCCGAGGCTTGAGGCTGCCGTGGAAGCTGGGCCCCCCAAAGATTGAATTGAAGAGCCAATCGTCGAGGATCGCTGATCCCACGATTCCCACAACGCAACCGATCGGCCCTCCAATGCAACCCAATGCTCCTTCGAGACCCTGCCCGGTTGGATCGATAAACGCGAAGGGATTATTCAGGACATAGGAATAGCGGTTGAAGCTCTGCGGGTTGGAAAAGTCGTAGCTTCCGGAGTAGGGATCGGGGCTCATCCAGCGGCCCTGAGTCTCACCGTACTGGCGGTACTGCGCGTGCTCCGTTTCGCTGTCGTAGCCGTCGTAGTAATCCTTGTCCATCATCGCGAAGTGGTAGGGGTCGCGGTCCGTGCCGCTGGCAGCATATCCGTCGCCGAAGGGCAGCGAACTAAACGAGCCGTCTACATTGCCATTGTAGGTGGTCCGCATCCGCTCCGTGCCCTCCCAGTCCGGATGATCAAAATACGTCTGAGAGTCGATGTTCACCGCAACGCGCGTGCTCGAAGCACCCCAGTAGATCCACCTCGCCCAGCCCCAGTCGTCGACCACGTCGTGCGACGAGGTGTGGCGGCCCCAGGGATCAAAAATAAACTCCTCCGAAGCCGAGCTATCGCTCGGGAAATCGATGCGCACGCGCTGGTTCAGCGCATTGAAGGTATAGGACGCCGTCGCTCCGCCGTCCACCTTCGTCAGGTTCCCCTCCGCGTCATAGGTGTAGTTAGACACTCCGTCCCAGATCAGGTTCCCAGCCGCGTCATAAGTATAGCCGGAAGCGGGGGCGACGCGGTTCGTGCTCGGATCGAATGACAACTGCGGAGATGGTCCGCTGCCGCCCGTCACATTCTGCTCCCACCGGTTCCCATAGCGATCGTATACATAGGTAAAATTGTCCGGCGCCCCTGTTGTTGCTGTTTGCGACGCCAAGCGATTGAATTCATCATAGGTCTCCTTCAAACAGCGATTTAGAACGGTGTCGCAGACCTGCGTAGCTTGCGAGCCGCTCCACGCAATTGTGTACCCGTAGACCGTGCTGCCCCCAGTACAGAAAGTCTGGGTTGTGCCGATGCAGACCCACCCGCCATTGATGCGTCCCATGGAATCATAAGAACGCACTGCATAGAGGCCATTGCCTAACTGCCAGCTCAACGGACCATCCGGTCCATACTGAACATTGGAGACGATAGTTGGCGGATGCGTCGGTCCGCTCGCGGAACTCGTAATCAATGTCACTTCGCCGGCTGGCGAATAAGTGAAGCTTTCAGTAACGCCTTGTCCATCATCCAAATATTGCAGGTCCCCGGTTCCGTCATAGCTATAGGAGGTCGCGTAGCCGCTTGTTCCGCAGTTGGATGGTCCGCACTGCCGCATCATGTTCACCCTACCCGAAACGTCATAGCTATAAACAGTGCCAAGGGCCTGATTCCCGGTAATCGCCGCATAAAGCCTGCCTTTCAGATTCGTCGGCGTGAAGCCGCTCCATGGCCAGGCAGAGGAGGCGTCGTAGGCGAAGGTCTTCGTCGGCGTGCCGTCAGTGTAGCTGATGCTCACGACCCGTCCAACAGCGTCATATTGCGTTGTCGTAGTCGTCGTGGGAGGGTTCGGGTTCGGATTGGCCGCAGGACGGACTCGGGCGACAGATAATCCTGTGGAATTATAGGTATAGCTGTAAGATGTCTGGCCTGACTCCGGCTGCTGCACCATGATTGTTCGCCCCAAGGAGTCCGTCTGGAAGACGCGAGTTTGAGCTCCTTGAGTGATCGTGGTCATGTGGCTTGCGGGGGGAGTGTAGGCATAGCTTGTGATGAACCCCGTCCCGGCAATATCCGTCCCGCAACTCATAGGCGAACCGGAGTCGGGCATGCTGCTGTCCGAGGAAATCTCGCAGACTGCCGTTGTCCTTCCAAAAGCGTCCGTCTGGGCAATTTGCTTCACGCCATTTTCGTCGGTCGTCTCAATCGCCCGACCCGTGTAAGCATAACCTATGGACGTGCCATCTCCATGGGTGACACCCGTAACGCGGCCAAGCGCATCGTAGGCATACGAATCGCCTGCTCCTGAGCATACTTTGCCTTGAGCGAATCCGGTCCCCTGATAAGAATAGGACTTAAAGTCGACCTCGCCGTCTGCGTTGTAGCACGTGTCGGTTTGGTACCAATCTTGACTCGCTGCCTGTCCATTATAAAGAGCGACCCTGCTCAAGCGGCCATAACTGTCGTAAAGTGTTTCCTTATCGGCATAAACACTTGCGCTCTGGTAGTCAAGTTCGCTGAGCTGTGTTGGAGTATAGCTAAGCGTGATCTTGCCGCGACCTGGATAATCGACTTCCCCGGGACGCCCGAATGCGTCATAGAACTTATAGGTTGTCGGCTGGGTGTTCGGATCGGTTGTGCTCATCAATAGTCCCGTGCTCGGGTCGTACTGTGCGCGGCTTGTCAGGTCCACTCCACTGGGGACGGCTGGCGGCGTCGTGCTGATTACAAATGTATCGGTAGGGTCGTGCCCGTAGGTCGTTTTGCCATTTGGATCAGTGCTGGTCAGTAGCGTACCAGCATCGTCATAGGCCATGGTGGCGTTCTGGGTAGACCCGGAGGTATTAATCCATTGTGCAACAGTGGTGAGATTGGCACGAGTTCCACTGGCACTGCCATGATTTGGAAGCCCCGATGTCGCGGTTGGCGTCGTCTGATCATAGCTGTAAGTGGTTTGCGATATCAGATTGCCGGCTCCATCTTTAACCGATATGCGAGAAGGATATGCTCCGGAATAATAAGTGTAATCAGTCTCAGTGGTGGGTGATGATGGGGCTGAACCCGAATAATAATCCCACTGCTTTACGCTCGTCGTTGTCGCAGCCATGTAGCCAAAAGAGGTCTGCGTTTGCGAGGTGAGCCCCACATCATCCAGTGTTGTCGTCATCGTTTCCGTCGCGGGCACCTTAAAGCTGCCGATTATGTAATTGGTCCCATTTTCATCCACTGTCACGGGGTAGGTCGTATATGTATATGCCGTAGAGACGGATTTAAGTTTGGTCCCGCCACTCGTGGAAGATCCCTGATATGCATCAATACCGGTATTCCAAGAGCCAGCATTGAGGTCGGCACCCGAATCAAGAGTAAATGTGTAGACGGTATCATTCCCCGCTGGGCTGGTGACTGTGGACTTTTCCTGGCATCCGGTACTGCTCGTGCATTGAGAGATGACGCTGGGGTGAAAGGTGGTGGTTCCACCATCCTTTACGCGGCTGTATATCCAGCGGTTCTCATTCTGAAACGAGTCCTTAAAATTTTGCCAATTGTAGTTAATGATCCCACCGCTTGGTAGAGTAACGCTGGTGAGTTCCCCATAATGCCCAGAGCTCGTCCCCGAATCGTATGTGAAGGAATAACTCGATCCATCCGGCAACTGAATACTTTGAATCGCCGTAAAGCTACCGCTAGATTCGGTCACAGATTGTTCTGCGAAATCAGTATTGTAGTAGACGGTTTCCGTGGTCACCGTATAGCGCGACCGGGCTCCTCCGTATGTAAGCACATCATAATCAATCTGATTGCCACTGGTGATCACAAGCACAGGGGTTCGCTCTAGGGTATCAACAAGGTTTCCGTTCCCATCGTTCGAGTAGTAATTCCCATTCGAGTCAGCGATGAGATCGCTTGAGTTTGGCGGATAACTCGCACCAAAAACAGTCGGATGGTATACATTTCCCTGTTGATCCGTAATTACTGGCGAAGTGTAGTTGGATACCTGCAAGTAGTATCCGCTGCCATCAGAAGCATAGCCACCGGAAGACGGTGTGCCAGGAGGTGGATTTACGCAAGCCGCGCCCGTACCATGATATTGAAGTGTTGACACCGTAGAAAACGGATGAACTGTACCCTGTGGATCGGACCATGTCCAATTCCAGTATTGTTGATATGTGTAAACACCTCCCGCCTGGCAGGGGATTTGTCCATTTTCGGTATGGAAAACAACTGTCTCTGGTCCCAACCCTGACGAGAACACCCACCCTCCCATAGAGTTGGGAACGTTCGTTGGTTGCCATGAATAACCGCTATTGTCAATGATCTTCCAGATGCGGCTGTCATAGACGAGCTTTTCATCGAGCTGCAGCCGCCCGCGCTGCTTTTGCGTAGCGAGCGGTATCTCAATGTGTATATCGCCATTGTTGACGTTGATGAATCCGTTCTCGATAGGAATCTGCGTGCTGAAGGTGGGGCTGCCGATCTGATAGAGATAGTCCTGAGCATGCAGATAGCTCTTTGACAAAAGACCAAGCGTCACACAGAGGCAAACGACGGCGAGCTTTCTCATGGGACCGGTTCCTTAAAAATAGAAATAGGTTGAATCAACGGAAGGTTGAAGGCTGGGAGAATTCAACCGCAACGTCCACTGCGGCTGCCCGTTCATACTCTGGCTGTATGTACACGGGATAAGAGTTCCCTGTACGTTCTCATAATTGCTGTAGGTAACAACAATGAGGTATTGCTCACGGTCTGCCGAGTCCAGCTGAACTGCCGAGGCGCTCTTGAGCAAGAGATGGGAGGAAGGGTCGAAATAGAGATCGGTTACGTTGATATTGCGGCTGTCGATCGCAGTTGCATCCGTAAACGCGAGCTCTTCCAGCGTGATCCGGTGAAAGGACCCGCCGCCAATCTGCACTAGTCCACGATCGATGAACGACGTGTTCGATGTCGGAAACGTCGCAACCAGCAGTTGAGGGAAGGCTAGCAGGCCGGCACGCGCCGTTGCCGGAACCATGGAGAAACTCTTGCCATCGACTTCCAGCGTTTTACCGTAGCTTCCGCTGATGCGCGTGCTCCGTTCACCTCTTGGCTTTTGAACGTCAAGGCGGAATTGATCGCCATTCACAATGGTCAGGGTTGCCGGATCCGCATTCCCCAAGCTATCTGTGAGCGTACCCGATGCCTGCATGCCCTTCCAAGAGAAGATATTGACAGCTTTCAAGTAATCGACGAACTCCTGTAAAGCCCTTGCGTCCTTCTGCCCCAATGCGCCGACGAACGTGGGCATCGGAACGCTCTGATCCTCTGTTCCTTGAATGCGCGTGAACTGGCCCTGAGCGGAGGCGCACTGTAGGAGAATCACCCCCAAAATGACTAACACAATGCAAATTCCACGAGAGGAGAAGAAAGAATGCTCTGCTGCTAGGGTAGATGGCATAGAAGTCTCCAACAAACTGCCCGGTAATGATGCGCAATCAAGTTATTTGACAGAGATGACGCTACTCCATTTGCCACGTCACTCTCGCGACTGGAGGATCGACCCTAAATACAAGTTTGGATCGCTGTCTGAATGCGGAGCGACTGTAGCAGAGTGATTGGGCCTTGCAAAGATTACGAAAGGACAGTGACATTTAGTAACTTAGATAAGCTCTGCGACCTATAGAATCGCCCACGGGGATCAACGGATCGGTCGTGCGGTAAGCATCGCTCTAACTGACTGTAGGGCATTAACAATGATTTCCGCTGGAGATTAGGTCGAGTATTTATTATTCAATTGCAAGCGCGCCGCATGTTGCTCAATGTCACCTGTGGTTTGCGTATATTTACGTTTTAGACGACAAGAAAAAGTCATCTTTGATCCGCGCTTGCGGTATAAGCTAATGCTCGCGTTTTCGCCTCCCTCGAAGCGAATTGTGACGCAGAATAATTCCCAAGACCAGTAAAAGCGCAGTAGCCCCAAACTGCTGCCAAAACGAGAGCGAGTGCCAGAGGCCCACGAGGATGGGCGGCAGGATGAGCAGCAGCGCGAGGATTGCGACCACGGCTCCGATTCGTACCCATGCGCGGCAGGCGTCGATCATGCCAGTCATAAAGCCGATGCCAATGACCACGATGGCAAGAATTGCCGCTGCTTCCACCATCGCATTCCACAGTGAAAGAACGCCTGTCATCGTGTTCTCTTCCGCGCACCACTGTCGCTGGACTTCATAAGACAAGCACTGTGCGCCGCCCGGAGCATCCCAAGTCCATCGATCTCGATCTCCGGCGTGCGGTCACCATCCGCAAGGTAGGTTTCCCAGAAAACATCTATTGCCTCCTGCCGTGCGGGTGAC
>JBOGMA010000096.1:0-11480 GCA_050746465.1 Acidobacteriaceae bacterium | reverse complement strand
GGTCTGCATGTGCAGCAGAACAAGCCACGCGAGCAGGATCGCGAGCGGGACGGCGGCGGCAACGATTCCGGACCGGTGACGCAGAGAGAAGAGGTGCCGGTCGCGCAGCCGGAGGCTGTTCCCCGGATGAAGGCCATCAAGAATACGGTCGGCAACATAAAGGAGCCAGGTGCCAAGAAAAAGAATGAGGAGCGGGCCGGCAGACAGCCTGATGCGGAGGGCGCGGGCGATGCTCCAGGCCCACAGGACGGCGACACAGGGAGCGTCGAGCGAGAGCAGGTGCCAGTACTCAGCCGGTGCGAGGATTGGGATCCTGCGTCGCGCAGGAACAACAACAGGCTGAGCGGTTAGAGCCACGCAATCATTTTATGGTACCGGAGCATCCGCCTCCTTAGTCGGCGTACAGCAGCGCGCAAGGGGTTCGTGCTACAACAGGAAGTTGTGTTTTGAATCAGCTTTGGGGAGGTTGTATGCGACGGGTTCTAGCTGGCTTGATTGTCCTGGCTTGCTGCGTGGGCGTGGGTTTTGGGCAGAATGCGCCGGGGGCTTCGGGATCGCTGGCGGTGAACTCGCTGGCTCCTGATATGCAGGCAAAGATCGACGCGGCGGCGGAAGCGGTGCTGAAGAAGACGGGAGTTCCTTCCGCTTCAGTCGCGGTGGTGGAGCATGGAGCGATTGTGTACACCCATGCTTATGGCCAGGCCAGACTACAGCCGCCGGAACAGGCGGAGCCGTCGATGCGGTATTCGATTGGGTCGATTTCAAAGCAGTTCACGGCGGCTTCGATGCTGCTCCTGGAGCAGGAGGGGAAGCTTTCGATCAATGATCCGGTATCGAAGTATCTGCCAGGCTTGACGCGGGCGAATGAAGTCACGATTCGGATGCTGCTGTCGCATACGTCGGGATATCAGGACTATTATCCCCAGGATTACATGCCGCCTTTGATGTCGAAGCCGACGACGACACAGTTCATTCTTGACCGCTGGGGAAAGAAGCCGCTGGATTTTGATCCGGGCACGCGCTGGCAGTACTCGAATACAAATTTTGTGATTGCCGGACAGATTGTGGAGAAGGTGAGCGGCGAGCCGCTGATGAAGTTTCTGCAGGAGCACATCTTCGGGCCGCTGGACATGCGGCAGGTGTTAAACACAGACATAAATTCTCTGGGCGACACGGACGCGCAGGGCTATGTGCGAAATGCGCTGGGGCCGCTGCGTCCTGCTCACAGGGAAGGCAAGGGGTGGATGTTTGCGGCGGGCGAGTTGGCGATGCCGGCGTACGACCTGGCGCAGTGGGACATCAGCTTGATGGACCGGTCAGTGCTGTCGGCAAAGTCGTACGACGAAATGTTTGCTCCGGTGATGCTGAAGAACGGCGAGAGCTCGCACTATGGGCTGGGGCTGTTTATTCGTGACGTGGACGGGCACGCGGAGCTGGAGCACTCGGGCGAGGTTTCGGGATTTGTTTCAGAGAACGTGGTGTTTCCGAATGACAAAGCGGCGATTGCGGTGCTGACGAACCAGGACGCATCGCCGGCGGCGTCGGGAATTGCGGGGGCGCTGACTCCGCTGGTGCTGGGGTTGAACCAGACGGGCGCGGAGGCGAATCCAGAGGAGAAGCAGGGACGGGAAATTCTTGTTGGATTGCAGCAGGGGAAGATCGATCGATCGCTGTTCACGTCGAATTGCAACTTTTATTTCGACAAGACGGCGATGGGGGATTATGAGTCGAGTCTTGCTCCGCTGGGGCCGCCTACTTCGTTCAGGCAGACAATGCAAGAGCTGCGAGGAGGGATGACGTTCCGGGCGTTTTCGGTGACGTTTGCGAATTCTCCGCAGAAAGTTCGGGTGACGACGTACACGATGCCGGATGGGAAACTGGAGCAGTACCTGGTGCTTCCGGTGGAATGAGGGTACAGGGACCAGGGATCAGGAAAAAGGGTTCAGCGATCAGCGATCAGGGTTCAGGAAAGCAGTGACTGGGGAAAGGGAAGACCATGGTGTCTAAGTCAGAGTAGCGGTCTGTCGGGGCTTTGGTTTTGACGCTATCGTTTTGTTTCATTTATAAATGATTTGTTTCTGAAGCTGGGCTGGGGGATCAGATGGGGCTTCGGCGCGTTCGCGTCTGTGCAGGAGAAGCTCTCTGCTTTTATGAAGAAGTTTGATATTGCAATTGCGGGCGAAACCAACCTGGATTTGATTCTCTATGGATTTCCGGCGGAGATGCCGCTGGAGCGCGAGTTGCTGGCGAGCGGTTTTCAGGCAACGCTGGGCGGCTCTTCTTCGATTCTGGTGCACAATCTTGGCGTGCTGGGCGCGCGTGTGGGGTTCATAACCTGCACCGGTAACGACGACATGGGCCGGATGGCACTGGGCAAGCTGGACGGAAGCGGGGTTGACCTGAGCCGGGCGAAAACGCATGGGTCCATAGGTACGGGCATTACCGTTTTGTTGCCGCATGGGGAGCACCGGCACATTCTGACGTATGCGGGGACGATTGCGGCCCTCAAGGCGAGCGACCTGGATGTGGAGTATCTGAAGTCGGCGCGGCATTTTCACCTTTCGTCGCTGTATTTGCAGAGCGCGCTCCTGCCGGACATTCCCAGGCTGTTTCGCGAATTGAAGGCTGCGGGACTTACGCTTTCGCTGGATACGAATGATGATCCCGATGACCGATGGGGGCCGCCTCTGGAGGAGCTTCTGTCACTGGTGGATGTTTTTTTGCCGAATGAGAGAGAGCTGCTGCGGCTGACAGGGAAAGACTCGCTGGAGCCGGCTCTGGATGGGCTGGCGGAGCGGGTTCCGTGCATTGCAGTGAAGCGCGGGCCGCGGGGTTCGGTGGTTCGTGCCGGGCGTGAGACATTTGTCGCAGAGCCGGTGGCAGTGACTCCGGTGGATACGGTTGGGGCGGGAGACAGCTACGACGCCGGATTTCTGTTTGCGTGGCTGAATGGGTTGGACTATGCCGAATGCGCGCGGGCTGGAAACATCACTGGGGCGCTTTCCACACTGCGGCCGGGCGGGACGGAGGCGTTTCGCGATGCGGCGCTGCTTTCGGCTTTCCTGAAGGAACATGACTTTCCAGCGGCTGCGACGCGCGAGGCGGGAAGATAACGCATGACGAAATCGGAGCAGGATAAGTTTGTTGCGATGGTGACGGCGAAGGCGGAGATTTCGCTTCCACTGGGACAATTTCAGCCTGTGAGCACGCTGGTTGCGGAAGCGCATTGTCCACAGAAGGCGCGGTTCGCGGCCATTGACTATCACAATCATCTGGATGCGATGGAGCCGAGCGATGTGCTGCGAGTGATGGATGCGTGCGGCATCGAGCACATCGTGAACATCACGATGAAGACCGGCGAAGAGGCTCGGCGCATGATCGATAAATTTCAAGGGGCGGATGCGAAGCGGTTTTCAACGATTGGATGGATGAACTGGTCGGACGTAACGCGGCCGGATTTTGTGGAGCGCTCGCTGGATCGGCTGGAAAGGCTGGTGGAGCGTGGGGCAAAGGGCATCAAGTTCTGGAAAGACTTTGGGCTGACGGTTCGTGATGCGAACGGGGATCTATTGCGCATTGATGACGAGCGGTTTGCGCCGCTGTTTGAGAAGGCCGCGGAGTTGGGGGTTCCGGTGATGTTCCATACGGCGGACCCGGACGCTTTCTTTCTTCCGCTGGATGCGCAGAACGAGCGCTACGAGGAGTTGGCGGCGCATCCGGAGTGGAGCTTTGCGAGCTCGCCGGTATCGAAGCAGGAGTTGCTGGACCAGAGAGATCGGGTGTTTGCGCGGCATCCGAAGACGACGTTTGTTGCGGCGCATGTGGGCGGATGCAGCGAGAACCTGGCGCGGGCGGCGCGCATGCTGGAGGCTTTTCCGAATGTGTCGGTGGACCTTAGCGCGAGGGCTTCGGAACTGGGGCGGCAGCCCTACACGGCTCGGGAGCTGTTTTTGAAATTTCCGGATCGGATTGTGTTTGGGGCCGATTTGTTGCCGGAGGAAGCGATGTATCGGCTGTATTTCCGGTTTCTGGAGACGGCGGACGAGTACTTTGAATATCCGTCCCATGCTTCCAGGCAGGGACGGTGGAATATCTATGGATTGTTTCTTCCTGATGAGGTACTTCGGAAGGTTTATCGGGAAAATGCTCGGCGGCTGCTTTCGCTATAAGCAGGGTAATAGCGAAAGAAATACTTGGAAAGAACAGTTCGACGAAACTAGTATGATTCGGAAGAAGAGAGATCACTACTTAATATGGCAGGCAATGTGAAATTGTCGCGAGGAAGGCCGCCCGCGGACGGCGATTCACTGATGGCGGAGGAGCGGCGGCAGCGGATTCTGGCTCTATTGCAGAGCGAGGGGCGCGTAGTGGTCGGCAGCCTTGCGCAAATTTTTGGAGTATCGCAGATCACCATCCGGAAAGACCTGGATGCGCTGCAGGAGCGGGGCCTGGTGCAGCGGAGCCACGGCGGGGCGCTGCCTCCGTCTTCAAGCGCGCTGTTTGATCCCACGCTGCAGGAGAAGCAGCAGCAGCACGCGGCGGAGAAGCAGCGCATTGCCGCGGCTGCGGTGAGCATGGTGAACGATGGATCGTGCGTAATGCTGGATTCGGGAACGACGACGGCGGCGATTGCGCGGGGCCTGAAGAAGCTGTCGTCGCTGACCATCATTACGAACGCCATCAATATCGCGACTGAGTTTGGTTCGACGAATTTTGAAGTGATTCTGACGGGCGGGAGCCTTCGGAAGAATTCGTTCTCCATGGTTGGGCCGATTGCCGAGGATGTCCTGGGGGAGATGCACGCGGACATTCTGTTTCTAGGCGTGGACGGGTTTGATCTGGAGGTTGGGCTGACGACGCCGAACCTGCTGGAGGCACGAGTGAACCGGGCGATGGTGGCATCGGCGCAGAAGGTGGTGGCGGTATGCGACTCGACGAAGTTCTCGCATCGCAGCCTGTCGCGGATCGTGCCGATTACGTCGCTGCATCAGGTAATCACTGACAATAAGCTGCCCGAGTCGATTGCGGAGGCTTTGCGGACCCAGAACATTGAAGTGACGCTGGTCTGAAGCTGCCGCGGCGGTTGACATTGACTGCCGGCGCACATACAAAGAGAGAAGTTGCGGTGATGGAGTTCACCCTTAACCGCTGTCCATTCCGGTAATTCGGTCCAATGGGCAGATGATGACTCCTTGCAGGGAATCCTGTTGGAGGAGTCGTGTCTGCCGGGATTTCTGCGCAAATTTCAAATTGCCAAACGGGCGCGGGGCTGTGGCCTCCGTGCGCGCGATGGCGTGGGAGAGCGCATTGCAGAAATATCTGTACATTGCGGCGGGGGGCGCGCTGGGAGCCCTGGCGCGGTATTGGGTGGGTTCGGCGGTGGCCGGGCGGCTGGGGACGCGGTTTCCGTACGGGACCTTCGTGATCAATGTGACGGCCTGCGTGCTGCTGGGATTCTCGCTGGAACTTCTGGGCCGGCATGTGGATTTGAATCCGGGATGGAGTTATTTGATTCCGACGGGATTTATCGGGGCGTACAGCACGTTTTCGACATTTGAGTGGGAGACGTTTGCGAACTTGCAGACTGGCGGGTTTGCGATTGCGGGCGCGTATGTTGTCTCCAGCGTGGCGCTGGGTCTGGTGGGCATCTGGTGCGGCGCACTGCTGGCGCGGGTTGTGCCATGAGGGTGCATCCAATGGAGGGCGTGGCTGAAAGGAGAACCATGTTAACTGTCGGCAAGGCGCTGAAGGTTTCGATTTATCTGAGCGAGGGGTCGAGCCGCCATGGGGTTTCGACGTATTCCACGGTGCTGGATTTCCTGTTCTTCCGCGGCGTTTCCGGTGCGACGGTGCTGAAGGGGGTAGCGGGATTTGGGGCCGACCACAACATCCATTCGTCGAGTTCGGTGGAGATTGCGGAGAAGCTTCCGCTGAAGATTGAGTTCATCGAGACGGAAGAAAAGGTGAACGAGCTGCTGCCGAAGCTGCGGGAACTGGTTGGGTCGGGCTTGATTGAGATGCAGGAGACGATGGTGGCAAAGCCGGCGCAGGAATCGCACGCCAGGATTCCGGAGCCCGCCCACAACAGGATTGAAGGCAAGGCGCGGATGATGCAGATTTACATCGGCGAGAGCGACAAGTGGCAGGACAAGCCGCTGCATGAGGCCCTGGTGCGGGCGATGCGGGCGAATGACCTGGCCGGAGCGACGGTTTATCGGGGGATTTCGGGATTCGGGGCTCACGGGCGGATTCATAAGCGGGGGCCGTTCTACCTGTCGAGCGATGCTTCGATCATCCTTACGGTGATTGACTCCGAGGAGAAGCTGCAGGGATTTCTTCCGGTCGTGGACAGCATGGTGCGGGAGGGAATCGTAGTGTTGAGCGATGTGGACGTGATCAAGTACGCGCATCGCGAGGCGGCGGCGGAGAAGTAATTGGTCTGTGGTTGTGCAACACTTATTGATGGAGCAAGCATGACCGACTATCTGAGACTACCGATCGGTGACGAGTCGCCTGCGATTGTGACCGCCGTTGTTGAGATTCCCCAGGGCAGCGTGAACAAGTACGAGTACGACAAGAAGCTGAACGTGTTCCGGCTGGACCGGAAACTGTTTTCGCCGGTCCACTACCCAGGTGACTACGGGTTTGTGCCGAGGACGCTGGCCGAGGACGGCGACCCGCTGGACATTCTGATCCTGGGCGACGACCCGACCTTTCCGGGATGTGTTTACGACGCGAGGCCGATTGGGTTGTTTGAGATGCTGGACCAGGGCGTCCGGGATGAGAAGATTCTGGCTTGTGCGACGGGGAATCCGCGGTTCAGCAAGATTCAGGACTATATGCAGATTCAGCCGCATGTGCTGCGGGAGATCGAGCACTTTTTCTCGATCTACAAAGACCTGGAAGGGAAGCGGACCAAGGTTCTGGGCTGGAAGGACCGGGATGCGGCGCACGAGATTATCCGGGTGAGCCATGAGCGGTTTGCGGGGTAGCCAATTCAGGATTGTCCAAAAAAAATCCATCGCGATCCTGAAAACAAATGACTTACGAAATTCGATCTTGGAAACAAAGGGTTTATCTCCTACGGGGTATGAAGGTGTCTCCGGGATTGCAGTAAAAAAAATGACGTTGATCCTGAAAACAAAGGACTTAGTAGAAGCTGATCCTGAAAACAAAGGACTTACGAAATTTGATCTTGAAAACAAAGGATTTATTTTCTGCCGGGTGTGAAGGTGTATCTGGCATTGAAGCGAAAAAATAAACGTTGATCCTGAAAACAAAGGACTTACGGAATCTGATCCTGAAAATAAAGAACTTAGCACGGAGTTCCACCGAGGAAAGCAAAAGGGCGCAGCTTGTGGCTGCGCCCTTTCGAATTTGCTCCTTAAGTTCAGTATAGCAGTTTGGAAAAATTCAAATACATGAATTAAATCCTTTAATGTGTGCTGTTTACCTCAAGACGGGGCTTGACAACGCGTTCCGGCGGAACGGTCGAAGCGACGTCCCGGGGTGCGGCTTCTACGATTGAGCAGCACGCCGTGTCCTGCTTGGAGTGCTGTGAGGTCTGTGCTTGCGCGGACAGAGTGGTCGCCGCGAGTATTCCAACCGCCTTGCGTGAGTGGGCCAACGCGAAACACTGGACTAACTCAAAGGAACGCGACGCCCACCTGCCGGCCTGGATCGACTACTACAATCGCCAACGCCCTCATGGCGGCCTCAACTACAAACCTCCCATCAGCCGCTCCGAAATCGGAATCGTTTCTTGACCTTCTACAGGCAGCCGCATTTTGCAACGCGGATAGAAGCTCATTCGCCGGCATGTTCGGCTTGGATTCCGCCGAGGGGCATTAGGACGAAGTAGCAGTCGCGGTTGCCGGGGGAACAGGTTACGATGGCGTCGCGGAGGATTCGGGCGGTGGAGTGTGTTGGTACGAGTTGCGGCAGGTGGAGGGCTCGGATGGCGGTGTTGGCTTCGTCAAGCTGATCGCTGCCGCTGACGCGCTGCACGGCGACGATGCCTGATGCGGAGAATTGCAGGCGGAAAGTGGCGGAGGTGAAATCCTTATGCGTGGACTTGAGCGTGAGCCTGAAAGTGCGCTCGTCCTGCTGGGTGGTGGAGGCGGTTGCGCGGTCGCTTACGGGCTTGATGCCCGACTTTTTGAGGCGAGTGATCGCTGTCGGGAGTAGGAGAGCGTCGGCGTCGGCAATGATTTTGGGCTTTGGCGCGACTTCGTAGACGCGGAGGGCTTCGGCGGGTTTGTGTAGCTTTTCGAGAAGGGCGCCGTAGTGGGCGGCGATGGGGGCTTGCTGTTCGTTGGCCCATGCGGCGGCGAGATAGTCGCGGGCTTCGTCGAGCTTGTTTTCCTGGGAGAGGATGTCGCCGAGAGTATCCCAGGTCGCGATGAGCATGGAGGTTCGCTGGAAGGACTCGGCGTTGGCTTCGCCGATGCCGGCTTGCGAGCTTTGCGTGCTGAGAGTGTCGAGGGCGGCGCGGGCCTTCAATTCGGCGAGGGGGAGATCGAGTCCGGTCTGGGCGAGAACGTAGCTGGCGCTGTTGAGCGCCATAGGGTCGGTGGCTCCGTCGAGCTGTTTTTTGGCGATGTCGGCGGCTTCGGCGTTCTGGTGGTTGCGGACGAGGTCGGATGCGAGCAGGCTCTGGAGGTTGCGATTTTTAGGTGAGGCGGTGATGGCTTTGCGGAGGGTGGCGATGGCGTCGGGGACATTGGCCTCGGCTTGAACGTTGGCGAGCAGCAGGGCGATTCTTTCCTGCGAGGGGTCGCGGTTGAAGGCTTCGCTGAGGATGGACTTCGCTTCCTCATCTCCGCTGTGCTGGTGGAGAAATCCGGCGTAATAGAGCACCTGGCCGAATTCGTCGGGGTGCAGCTTCAGTTCATGGCGGAAATCTTTTCTGGCTTCGTCGATCTTGCCTTGTTGCCAGGCGACGTATCCGTAAAAGCTCCAGAGGAAGGGTTGGTCGGGCTGGATATCTTTTGCCTCATCGAGCTTCTTGAGGGCGGCGGGCCAGTTCCGGCTTTTATCAAGGGATTGTGCCTGTGAGACCAACTGGGCGGCGGCGGGATTCCCGGTTTGCGGCACCGTCGAGTGGGCGGCGGCGGTGGAGGCGCTGGTGAGTTGAATGAAGGGCAGAGTTCCGAGCGAGGCGTCGTCGGAGAATTTTTTGTACTGCCGCCAGGAGGTTGCGGGGAGCTTGGATTCGAGGATGACGATGGTTCGTTTGGTGGTGAGCTCGCCGTTGTTGAGGCTGTAGGTCTGGTCGAAGGTGGCGAAGGGCGTTTTGACGTGGACCGCATCAGGCAGGTTGGCCGAAAAGTTTGCGGGAAGCTTGATGGTGGCGACGGCAATGTCTGTTCGTTCCGCGCCGAGGTCGATTTTGTCGGCGGGCTGTTTGTCGGGCGCTGCCGGAAGGCCAAAGGCGGTGGGGAAGAGTGGCACGATGCGGAGATTGTCCCAGTCTCCGTAAGGCTTGCGATTGTAGTCGTAGGAGACGTGCATTGGGTCGGTGAAGTCGTCGGCCCTTGCGAAGTCGGAATTGCTGGTGATGCCGCCGAATCCCAGGAGGCGGACGAGATACTGGGTTCCCTGATCCCACTGCGCGGGAGCGAGGTTGCGTCCGATGGCGCGGAGAAGGATTTCGCTGTCGGAGCGGTCGGTGATATCGACGTGCGCGTTCAGTTCGCCGTCGGCGTTCAGAGTTGCCTTGGCCTCAAATCGATCGACGAACGGATAGGGAGGCTGGGCGGGCGTGGTTTCGAGCTTGGCCGGACCGGTGGCGGGGATGACGAGGGCCTGCTTGTCGCGAATGGGCGAAACCAGGAGGCGGAAGGGCGAGACGCCGGGAGTTGAGTCCATCCAGATCTGGCCGCTGGGCAACGTGGCCGTGGTGATGACGTGGTTGAAGAGGCCGGGCGATGGGAGGTCGGGGATCATGTCGACGTTGACGCCGATGAGGGCGGGGGCGGTGGTGAATCCTTTGGCGCGGAGCAGGGCTTCGAGGAGGGTGTCCTTGTCTTTGCAGTCGCCGTACTGGTTGGCGAGGACTTCGGCGGCGGGATGCGGCTCAAAGCGACCGATGCCGAAGTCGATACCGATGTAGCGGATGCGAGTGGAGACGAAGGTGTAGAGGGCGGCGACCTGCTGCTCGGGGGTCTTGGCGTTCTGTGTGATCTGGTCGGCCTGGGCGCGGAGAGCGTCGGTGGAAGCGGCGCGCGGTGCGGCTAACGAGCGGTACCAGTCGCCGACCGCCTGCCAGGAGTGGAAGGTGGTCCAGGCTACGGAGGGTTTGTTGTCGGTGGGCTTGGGCGGGGTTTTGTCTTTGTCCTTCTTCTTGTCGGGAGAGGTGGGCTTGAGCTGGTTGCCGGACCAGTGATAGATGCGGCGGTTGTCGGCGGTGGTGATGGTGGGCTTGGCTTTCGGGCTCCATACCTGCACATATTTGTCGGCAGGGATGTCGAGAGTGAGGGTTTGGGAGAGGACGACCTGGGCGGTGTCAAAGGTGAAATCGCCCCAGAACTGGGAGGGGGCTTCGGCGGACTTGTACTGAATGCGGACCTGGTAGTCCAGGGTGTCTCCGGCGCGGAGGCCGCGGACGGGGAGTTGCAGAATTTTGAGGTCGGAGTAGAGCGGCGCCTGCTGGGTGACGGGCGCGGGCATGTCAATGGCGTCGGAGGGCGGGGTGCTGGTGGTGGTTCCGTCGGCGTGGATTACGGTGAGCTTCTCAAACTGGGCGGACTGGGTGGAGGCGGCGTAGGCGACGGAGATGACGCTGAACTGGCGGATGCCGGCATCGTTCTGCAGCTTGACGCGGAGGTGCTGGGTTTGCTCGCCGGTACCGTCAGCGTTGTAGTGGAAGCCGATGTCCCACTGTTGAACGATGAGGGCCTCACCCTGGTAGGAGGCGGGAGGAGTTTCCGGTTTGGGGGGCTTTTGTGTATTAGCAAAACCGAAGCAGCAGGCGGACAAATAAAGACAAACAGCGAACACAGCGGGACGCACAGGCAGAACTCCCAAAAACAAGGTCGGATGAAAGCACCCGTATCTTCGCACAGAAGATTGCGTGGGGATACCTTAAATTGCGGGGCGTTCCGCTTTGTATAATCGTCGCAGTTTGCGTGCTTTGTCCAAGTTTAGTGCGGTTGTGGAGGCGTGGGCGCTGCTTTGGGCGTGCCGCGTGGGGCTGTGGGTGGCTCCGTTTCCGCAGGTGCTGCGGGGAGCGGAGTTTTGCGCTGCGCGGAGGTCGCGGCGTCCGGTGGATCCGCTGCGGGCTTTGAGTGCGATTCACTTTGCGCTTCCTCTGACGGTGCGGGCCAGTTGCCTTACGCAGGCGCTGGCGGGTTGGGTGATGCTGACGCGGCATGGGGTGGCGAGCCGGGTGCGGATTGGGGTTTCGTCGCACGAGAAGCATGGGTTTAAGGCTCATGCGTGGATGGAAGTGGGGGGCGTGGTGTTGCTGGGAGATGATG
>JBOGMA010000095.1:0-6450 GCA_050746465.1 Acidobacteriaceae bacterium | reverse complement strand
GTTCTGCTTCGACTGCTCCAGGCGTAGCTCGGCGAGGCGCTTTTTGGTTTTGAAGCGGGTGATTCCGGCGGCCTCTTCGATGATGGCGCGACGGTCGTGCGGCTTGGAGCCGAGCAACTGGCCGATGCGCTCCTGGCCGATGATGGCATAGGATTCGGGACCGAGGCCCGTGCCCATGAAAATATCCTGAATGTCGCGGAGTCGGCAGAGCTTTCCGTTCAGCAAATACTCACTTTCGCCGGTGCGAAAGAGGCGGCGGGTGACGATGATCTCACCCTGCTGCGGGGTCTTGTTGAATTTGCGACGGCGGATCTTGAGGACGACTGCGGCTTCGCCTTCTGGCGCGCTGCCCGCGGCTTGGTTTTCGGCGGGAGGCTGGACCTCCGTGCCTTCGCCTTCGATGACCTGGCCAGGCTGGGACTCGGCGATTAACTCCTCGACCTCTGTCGTGCGCTCAGCTCGCAGCTTCTCCTCATCCCAGTCGGGGTTTCCGTCTTCGATGACAACTTCCGGCTCTACCAGCAAGGGACCCACGTAGGCTTCGGGATCGATGAGGGTGATAGAAACCTCGGCCATGCCGAGCGCCTTGCGGTCGCGCGTGCCGGCGAAGATGACATCTTCCATTTTGCCGCCGCGCAGGGTGCGGGCGCTCTGCTCGCCGAGCACCCAGCTTACCGCATCCAGAATGTTGGACTTGCCGCAGCCATTCGGGCCGACGACGATCGCGACTCCTTGGCCGGGGAGTGCGACTTCCGTACGGTCGCAGAACGATTTAAATCCGACGATCTGGATCTTCTTGAGTTTCAGCATGAAGGGCCTCTCCTTAAACAGCCGGCAGAGCGGACAAGCGACGAGTCGAGCCAGGGAATTCGCTGCTTATTGAAAACTCTAGATGCCGCTGCGGCAAGGGTCAACACATATACCCCAACATCTTGTGGATAAGCCGTCCTTAATCCAACTAACGGTACTCAAACGGGATTACCCTGTTCTGATTGAAGGCAGAATGAGAGGGAGGAATGCGGAGGATCGCCAGTCTCAGAATAACCCCGAGGCCCTGCGCAGGGCGATAGAAAAGCAAAAGCGAGGAACCCGGTAAGGTACCTCGCCCTTTTGCTGAGTAGAGTTAGCGCCGGGCAGCTTCCTGCATGGCCGGCGGGTTCAGAGCAGGAGCGGGGCCGGTCGCGACTGCCGGGTAGGTTTCGGCGGCGGCCTTCGCGCCGGAAAGGACCTTGCCGGGAACGATGCCCAGGATAAGGGTGGCTGCGGCGGTGAGGAGAATCGCGAAGAGCAGCGGCACGGTTGGGCGAGGGACGGCGGCGACGGGCGCATTCTCCCCTGGGCGGGTGTAGAGGGCAGTGACAACGCGTAGATAGTAGAAGCATGCGAATCCGCTGTTGATGAGGCCCAGAATGGCCAGCCAGATAAAACCGGAATGGATGGCAGCGGTGAAGACGTAGAACTTGCCGAAAAATCCGCCCGTGAAAGGGATCCCGATGAGCGAGATGAGGAAGAATGCCATGGCTCCGCCGAGCAGCGGGGAACGGTAGGCCAGGCCTCGGTAATCGTCAATGAGGGTAAGGCGATCGTCGAGCTCGCCGGCGTGGCTGACAATGGCAAATACTCCGACGTTCATGGCGGCGTAGGCGACGGCATAAAAGCTGGCAGCTGCGATGCCTTCCGACGAAAGCGCGGTGAAGGCGACCAGCAGGTATCCGGCGTGCGCGATGGAGGAATAGGCGAGCAGGCGCTTGACATTGCGTTGCCGCAGCGCGCCCAGGTTCCCAATGAACATGGACAGCACGGCGAGGCACCAGAGGATGGGAACCCAATGATCGTGCAGCGATGGAAAGGCTCCATAAAGAATGCGCAGCAGCACGGCAAAAGCGGCGGCTTTGGGACCGGTGGACATGAGCGCGACGACCGGCGAGGATGCACCTTCGTAAACGTCCGGAGTCCAGACCTGGAAGGGTGCGGCGGAAACCTTGAAGGCGAGTCCGATGATGATGAGGGCCAACCCGGCGATGGCGAGCAGCGGGGTTCCGCTGGTCGGGAGCAGTCGGGCGATGGCTTCGATGCGAGTGGTTCCGGTGGCGCCGAAGGTCAGGGCGACTCCGTAGAGGAAGAAAGCCGTGGCGAAGGAGCCGAGCAGAAAATATTTGATGGAAGCTTCCGGGCCTTTGGCGCCGCGTTTGCGGAATCCGGCGAGGATGTAGGTGGAGATGGAGGAAATTTCCAGGCCGATGAAGACCAGCAGCAGTTCGACCGCGCACGTCATGAAGAGCATGCCGACGGTTCCGAAGACGATGAGGGCGTAAAACTCGCCCATACCTTCCGTGTGGTCGGTGGTGGCGTCGAGCGCAATGAGAACGCTGACCAGCGAAATTCCGCAGATGAGGACGTGGAAGAAGACGCTGAAGGCGTCGGTCCTGACGGCTCCAAAAAAGGCTTCGCCGGATGGAAGCCGATATTGGTACAAACTGGCGGCGAGCGCGACAACGAGGCCGAGGACGGCGAGCCATCCGAGCGGCTTACGTGATTTGCCGCGGGCGAGGACCGGCTCAATCAGCATAATGAGAACGCCGGTGATGGTGAGAATGACCTCGGGAAGGATGCGCAGGATCTGGGGCGTCGTGTTCATTGCTTCTCCCGCGGGGCGGTCACAGCGGTTGCCGTGAGAGGAATTTTAGGAGTAGTGACGGTGACACGAGGGGCGTCATAGGCGTATTGGCTGACTCCCTTGTCGATGGCGCGCATCCAGAATGGAGACGCGACGCCCATGGCGATCATGAGAGCGGCCGTGGGCCAAAGCAGGATGTGCTCGTGCGCGAAGAAGTCGCGGGTGGGGCGCTCGGTGACCATTGGGGATTGCGGGCCGTAGAAAATGCGTTGGATCATCCTGAGCATATAGGCCGCACTTAAGATGACGCCGATGGTGGCGGCGAAGACCCATCCGTGGTGGTGCGCGAAGCTGCCGCTGAGGACGAGGAATTCGCTGACGAATCCGTTGAAGAGCGGAAAGCCGATGAGGGAGAGGATGGTAACGACGAAGAACGTCGCCATCATGGGCAGCTTTGCGGCGAGGCCGCCGAAGCGGTCCATGTCATAAGTTCCGTAACGGTCGTAGAGGAAACCGGCAAGCGCGAGCAGGGCGGCTCCGGAGACCCCTTCATTGATGAACTGATAGACCGCGCCGTCGAGTCCGGATAGCGAGAAGCAGAAGATTCCCAGCGTGCAGAAGCTGAGCGCGCTGAGGATGGCGAAGCCGATCATTCGCTTGAGGTCGCTCTGGACAAGGGCGATGGACGCTCCGTAGAGAATGCCGATGACGGCGAGCGCGATCATGACGGGCGCGAATTCCCGGGCCTGCGCGGGGAAAAGTCCAAGGTTGAAGCGCAGGATGGAGTAGAGGCCAAGCTTTCCGGCGACCACCATGGCCATTGCGGTGGGCGCATCGCGAATCACGTCATTGAGCCAGCCGTGCAGCGGAAATACCGGAACCTTGACGGCGAAGGCGACCAGAAAGGCCAGTGCTACCCAGAACAATGCGTTCGCGGAAAAGAGTGAAGGGTTGGAGGTGAGGAACGCGTGGATGGTTACGTAGTCGAAGCTGCCGGTCTTGGTGTAAAGCCAGATGATTGCAACGAGGAAGAGCGCCGATGGAAGGAACGTATAGAGGAAGAACTTGAGGGCTGTTTTGGGGCCGCGCTCGCGTCCGAACATCGCGATCAGGATTGCCATGGGTATCAGCGAGAGTTCCCAGAAGCAGTAGTAGAGAAACAGGTCAAGCGAGACGAAGATGCCGAGCATCGCCGTCTGCTGCAGCAGAAAGTAGAAGTAGAACTCCTTGGCGCGGACTTCGATCGACTTCCATGAGGCGAGCACGCCCACGATGGAGAGAAAGCCGGTGAGCACCGCGAGCCACATGGAGAGGCCATCGACGCCGAGATGGTAACGGATGGCAGGGCTGGCGATCCAGGAATGGTTTTCGACAAACTGGAAGCCGGGTTGGCCGTAGTCGAAATGCGCGGGCAGGTGCAGCGTGAGCCCGAAAGTGACGACGCTGATGAAGAGCGCCCACCAGCGGAGGACTCGCGCCTTGCGCGGCAACAGTGCCACAACGAACGCGCCCGCGGCGGGCACGAACGTCATAAGCGTCAATATGTGGTCAGTCAGCACGAATACTTTCCTGTTAGTCCAAATTGTTTTCTAAATACGACTTGCACTGTTACCGCTTTCCAAAATTTCTGTTGATTTTTCTTTAGTGAAAATGCACTGTGAATCCGAAATAAATGGCGATAAGCACGGCCGCCGCGCCAAGCGCGAGCCAGCCTGCGTAGGAGCGGATGTTTCCTGACTGCATGCGCGCGACGATTGCGCCGAGTCCCTGGGCGGCGTAGGCCGAGCCGTATGTTGCGCCGCCGATTACGCCCGTATCGATAAGACCCTTGAGCAGGTAGCGCGAAGCGAACAGCAGCGGGGTCACGATGACGACGCCGTAGAGCTCGTCAATCCAATACTTGTTGACCAGCAGCGTGTAGAGAGCACGGAGCCGGGCGGCGAAGATAGCGGGCAGTTCCGGGCTGGCATAGTAAAGGATGTGCGCGACGAGCCATCCCGCTACTGCGGCGAGCACCGAAATTCCGGCGAGCGTCAGCGCGACCTGGTTTGATCCTTCCGCCACTCCACCGGGGCTTAACAGCGGGTTCAGAAAATGCTCAAAAGCGTTGTGCCCGTTGAGCGCGGGAGGAATGCCGATCCAGCCGCCGATGACGGAGAGGATTCCGAGAATGATGAGCGGGATGAGCATGACCCACGGGCTTTCGTGGACGGAGTCGTGATCGTGGCCGTTGGGTGAGTGGCCGTGACCGCCAGGCCCGTCATCCAGTACCGCTGTCGAGGTCGAGCTGGCATGGGCGGAGGCGTGGTGTTCTACGGCTTGACGGCTGTGGGCGCGGCTCTCTCCAAAGAACGTGAGGTACCAGAGCCGGAACATGTAGAACGCGGTGAGGAACGCGGTGAAGAGGCCGACGGCCCAGAGGATCTTGCCGCCGTGCGGCGACAGGAAGGTTTCGTACAGGATTTCGTCCTTGCTGAAGAAGCCGGCGAAAGGCGGGATGCCTGAGATGGCGAAAACCGCGGCAGTCATCGTCCAGAATGTGATGGGAAGCTTCTTGCGGAGACCACCCATGACGCGCATGTCCTGCTCGCCGCCGATGGCGTGGATGACGGAGCCAGCGGCGAGGAAAAGCAGGGCCTTGAAAAAGGCGTGCGTAACAAGGTGGAAGATTCCCGAAGCGTACGCGGCGACGCCGCAGGCCAGGAACATGTAGCCAAGTTGCGAGATCGTGGAGTAGGCAAGGACGCGCTTGATGTCAGTCTGGACGATGCCGACGGTTGCGGCGAAGAACGCCGTTGCCACGCCGATGATGGCGACGATGATCAGCGCGAGCGTCGAGCGATCGAAGATGATATGCGCACGGGCGATCATATAGACGCCGGCCGTAACCATGGTGGCCGCGTGGATGAGCGCGGAGACCGGCGTCGGGCCTTCCATGGCGTCGGGCAGCCAGACGTAAAGAGGAATTTGCGCGGACTTGCCGGTTGCGCCGCCGAGAAGGAAGATGGCGATGGCGGTGAGGAACCCGCCCTGCCACCCAGGGTGATGCGCGACCTGCGCGAAGATGCTGCCGAAGTCCAGCGTGCCGAAATGCTGAATGAGCAGGAACAAAGCGATCAGGAAAGCGAAGTCGCCAACTCGGTTGACGATGAAGGCTTTTTTGCCCGCATTGGCGGCGGAGTTCTTGAGGTAGTAGAAGCCGATGAGCAGGTATGACGCGAGGCCCACGCCTTCCCAGCCGACGAACATCAGCAGGAAGTTTTCCGCAAGCACCAGCGTGAGCATGAAGAACATGAAGAGGTTGAGGTAGGCAAAGAATCGCCAGTAGCCCTCTTCATGCGCCATGTAGCCGACCGAGTAGATGTGAATGAGGAATCCGACTCCGGTGACGACCAGCAGCATGACCATGGAAAGCTGGTCGAGTTGGAGGTCGAAGCCCGCGCTGAATATGCCCGTTTGGATCCAGGTGCCGAGATGCTCGATGTAAGGCAGGGAAACGCTGTGGAAGTGGAACCAGAGGTCCACAACCTGCGCGAACGGAATGGCGGTGCTGACGAGCGCAATAGTCGAGACCAGCGCCTTGGGCAGCTTGCGGCCAAAGATGCCGTTGAGCAGAAACCCGATAAGCGGGAGGAGCGGAATCAGCCAGAGATGGAGGGAACTGTTCATAGTTTCATCAAGTCCACTTGATCAACGTTCAGCGTGGTCCGCGTGCGGAAGACGGCAATGATGATGGCGAGGCCCACGGCGGCTTCAGCGGCGGCGACCACCATCACGAAAAGAACAAAAATCTGCCCGCCCACCTGGTGCCAGCGATGTGCGAAGACGACGAA
>JBOGMA010000094.1:0-2793 GCA_050746465.1 Acidobacteriaceae bacterium | reverse complement strand
GCGGTCGCGCAGGGCCCGCCGCCCCCTCCGGCCATCGACCTTAAGTTCTTCGGATTCGAGGCTCACTCGGGCGGCTCCCGTAAGGCGTTCCTGCTACATGGCGATGACGTGTTCATCGCTGCGACCGGTGACGTGGTGGACCATCGTTATAAAGTTGTGCAGATTTCTCCTGTGTCCATTCAGATCCAGGACATTCCATATAACGACACGCAGACCCTGCCCTTGATACAGAACTGATGCCGAATTTGCGACAACGCGGTAAGCACAGTGAAGAGGGCTACATCCTCATCACCGTACTGTTTCTGGTTGCGCTGGTTCTTATCGGGCTGGCGGTGGCCGCGCCGCGCATGGCGCAGTCCATCCAGCGCGACAAAGAGATCGAACTGGTGCATCGTGGCGAGCAGTACAAGCGGGCCATTAAGCTGTACTACCGCAAGTTCGGCGCTTACCCGACATCGATAAATCAATTGCTGAGTACGAACAACATCCGCTTTCTCCGCAAGCGGTACACCGACCCAATTACCGGCAAGGATGACTGGCGGCTGATTCATCTGGGGCAGGCTAAGGTTCCGCCAATGGGCTTCTTCGGCCAGCCGCTCGCCGGAATTCCCGGCGCTGGCGCTGGCGCTGCGAATATCGGAACACCAGCGAGCGCGATGGCCGCTGGCGCCGCTGGCGCCGCGGGCGCAACCTCTCCGTTCGGAGGCGGAGCGACCGGCGAGAACACCTTCTCTAATTCATCCGCCACTAATACGGGCACTGCTTCCACTCCATTCGGCTCAACGCCTGCTCCGGCCACACCCGGCGGCACCGGAACAGCTTCGACGGGCTTTGGCAGCAGCGCCACGTCGTCCAATGGAAGCGCCAGTTCGCCTGTTGGAGGAATAGGACCGATCGTGGGCGTAGGAATTCCGAGCACAAAACCTTCGTTGCTCGCCTACAAGAAGCAGACCCACTATAACAAGTGGGAGTTTGTCTACAACCCCATTGAGGACCAGATGCAGCAGGCTGGAATGATGGGTGCGGGCAACGGCAGCGGGAACGGCACCAACGGCACCAATGGTACTAGCGGCACGACCAGTTCAAGCCCATTCGGCTCCAACGATACGAACTCGAGCCCCTTCGGCAGCAGCACTACAAACTCGAGCCCTTTCGGCAGCAATCCTAGCCCATTTGGTTCCAGCACAGGCAGCAGCACCAGCGGGACCACCTCGCCGACTACTTCCAACCCACAGCAATAGAAAAATGGCCTCGCCACCGCGAGGCCATTTGAGCGTGCTAGTTATCCCGTTTTAGACGTTGAAGGAGGAACCGCATCCGCAGGTGCTCTTCACGGACGGGTTTTCGAACTTAAAGCCGGCGGCTTCGATGGTCTCGACATAATCCACGGTGCAGCCGTTCAGGTACATGATCGACGTTGGATCGACAAAGACCTTGAGGCCGTCGAAGTCGAGGGTCTTATCCATCATCCCTGCAGCGTTCTCAAACGACATGGAGTATTGAAAGCCGGAGCAGCCGCCCCCAACCACGCCAATACGTAGACCTGCGGGAATCGGGTCCTGCGTAGCCATGATCTCGCGCACTTTGGCCACCGCTGCGCTGGTGAGAGTGACCGGATTCGACTTGACTTGGTTGACATCGGGCGTTGCAGTTGCCATTGGATTCGCTCCTGAAGCGGGTTTGAAGTCTTATCTCACCCAGTGTATCGCCCGTCTCAAGGCGAAACAAGGCTTGTTTAGTTAGATGGCGGTAACCGGCCCACAGATTCAGAGATGGCGCGCAACTATCCGGCCGGAGATGCGGCTGTATTCCGTGCTCCCGACGACGCCTTTCCGCACCAGGTCTCGCGGCGCTTCATAAGGACGATTACGGATGATCCTGCGCGCGCGGGCCGCTGAGATGCCCGGCAGTGTCATTAAGCGTGCCGTACTGGCAGAATTGATGTCCACTTCCGACTCGGAGGAATCGTTCGACTGCTTGCTTCGCATGCCTTCGCGAACTCCGGCGGCGATGTCGGTGGCATCGCGTCTCGCGTTGGCGGCGGCAACTTTGGCTTCGGCCGCGGCTTTTTTTGCCCCTGCCTTAACCTGTTCGGTAGTCTGGGCGGCCTGCTGTTGGATCTGCTGATCCGATTGATGTCCGCCGAAACAACCAACCATCCAGAGCAGAACCATGCAACTCGCGAGTGCCGCCAGAGCGGTAGCGGTCAGATCCCTCCAGTTCTGTCTTCGGTTCAGTCCCGTTCTCTCCACGTCCAACCTCCTCCTCATGGAATCAGCCTGTTCGACGCGGGTTGCCACAACGGTTGCGGCGGATGAAAAAAGCCTGTGCAACATACTTGAAACGGGGCTATGATGCTCCTGAACGGCCCCTCCTACCCCCGAGCCCAGCTCACCCGGACCCCTCGGTATCTGGAGCCGGCTCGAACTCGAATCCTGAGGTGCCTTTATGAGCGCCACCGTTGTAATGTGGATCGTGTGGGCCGGAATCGCAGCCATCATGCTCATCCTGCTCGGCTATCGTGGAACCCTGACCATGCATGAAGAGGACCAGCTTTTCCTGACTGGTTCGGGAGGCTACGAGGAACAGGAGCAGAGCGCCTTGCTCCTGAAGGTCCATCGGATCACGCCCTACGTGAGGCTGGCCATCGGAGCGACCTGCGTCATGTCGGCCCTGGTCGTTGCTTACTACGTCTGGGACGCGGTTCGGAACCTCTCGTAGAGCCGCTCTGCTAATTGCCCGATTGGGCTGCGCGCTCCGCGGCCTCGACGGTCTGTGCGATCAGCGTGGCGA
>JBOGMA010000093.1:0-2767 GCA_050746465.1 Acidobacteriaceae bacterium | reverse complement strand
GACCAGGCCTTCGAGCAGGGCGTAAACGGGCGCGGTGAACGGAGCCCAGGTCTGCTTGAAGATGGTGGCGAAGGCGACGATGAGTCCGCCGATGAGGCCGATCCACATCATCGCGGAAAGCTCAGCGACGTTGCGCGTCTGCATAAAGGTGTGCCACGCGAAAGCCGCGGTCGCCACCGAGCACAGCAGCAGAATGCCGGTCTTGTTCACCGTCCCGTCCATCGTCATGGGACGGTCGAGAGCGAACGGCTGGCCCTGGAACACCTTGCCGTTCAGGGCTGGATTGGAGCTCTTCATCAGTTGAGCCATGAATCTAGGGTAACGGGGAACCGGGAAAGCTTCAATGCTGCATTCGCTCCAACAGGCGCTGCTTGGCTTCCGGCCACTCCGCGGCGATCATGGAATACCGGTATGAGTCGCGTGGAATGCCATCGGCCGCGAGCTTGTGAGCGCGGAGCACGCCTTCATGCTTGAAGCCGATGCGCTCCATTGCTGCCTGCGAGCGCCGATTGCGCGAATCAGTATTCAAGCAAACGCGCAGCGCCTTCCATACTTCAAACGCATGCTGGAGCATGAGAAACTTTCCTTCGCTATTCGCTCCGCTGCGGATGGCTGGACGCGAGTACCAGGTCCAGCCGATTTCGCATGTATCAGGATAGGGGTTGCCATGGCGCGGACTGTCCGCGGGCCACGCCCACCGCTCGATGTTCCAGTATCGCGTCGAGCCAATCACCGCTTCATCCCGCAGGCGGACGACGGCAAATGGAATCGCGGTCCCGGCATCCCGCCATTCAAGGGCCGTTTCAACGTAGCGCGTCATCTCGTCAATGCCCTGCGGGACGACCGTCCAGCTATAAATCTCGGGGTCGGTCATGCTGGGGTCAAGAGCGGCAGAAGCGGCGGCAAGCGCGCCAATATGGTCCCGCCGTAGCGGTTCCAGGCGGATGAGTTGTCCGGTCAGCGTCAGGTCGTGCGAGGTCATGCCTCAAGGGTAAACGAAGCAGATTCAGCAGCTACATCAATTCGCATGGAAAAGCGAAAAGGCGGCTTCTCTCGCGAAAAGCCGCCCTCTCTTTCCGATTTTGTCGAAGATCCCGGAATCGGGTCCAGGTCGCATCAACTTGCCGGCTCAGATAATCCGGGAGGGCCGTGGGCAGAACCCGCGGTTCCCGGTATCTTTGCTACGACTGTCGAATGCAAGAGCTTTCTGAGACTTGTCTGGCAGCATCTGGTTGCCCGGACGCTGCTGGCTTTCAGTTTCCCAATCGCCTTGCGGGCTCCGTTGCCGAATCCCGTTTGACTGCCCCTTGTCGGCTCTCTTCTTCGGAAGGATTTCTCCTTCGTTGTCTTGTACGATGCGCCTCTTTCCGGGCGTGCGCAAGGGGTTCAAGCGAATATTTCGTGTGGAAATATCGGGGGAATTGTGGAAGCTGTGGAAATGCCGGACCGGTGGCGTACCGCACCGAGTTTTCCGGCACGCGACGCCTCTCGCCCGTCAGAGCTATGATTTCGAAGTACCGGCACCGAAGCGGGAACGCCGCATTGCGTAGCGATCTATGGATATAGGACCCGGCCAGACCATCGGAGATTACGAAATCGTCGCAAAGCTCGGCGCGGGCGGGCTTGGCGTGGTCTATGAGGTCAAACACCTGATCTCGCAGCGACACGAAGCGATGAAAATCATGCAGGCCGACGTTTCCGGCGCGCCGGAGATGGTCGAGCGGTTTCGGCGCGAGGTGCAGACGCTTGCGGCCCTGAATCACGTCAATATCGCCGCGCTGCACACCGCCTTCTACCACGACAATCAGCTTGCCATGATCATGGAGTTGATCCACGGTGAGACCCTCCGCAACCTTCAGCTCAAAAATTCCGTCACGCTTTCGCAGGCCCTGGATTTCATCATGCAGGTTCTACATGCGCTCGACTATGCGCACCGCATGGGCGTGGTTCATCGCGACATCAAGCCCCAGAACATCATGATCACCGCCGAAAACACGGTGAAGCTGCTCGACTTCGGCATCGCTCTTTCTGCTTGCTCGGGAAGCATCACGCAATCCGGTCAGTTGCTGGGCTCGGTAAGCTATATCTCTCCCGAACAGGTGAGCGGCGGCAAGGCAACCGCACAGTCTGACATCTATTCGCTGGGCGTGGTGCTCTATGAAGCCCTGACCGGCCGGCTTCCTATCACCGGCGTCAACACCTATGAAATCATGATGGCCCATGTGCGAACCGTTCCGGCGCCCGCGCATGAAATTGCGCCCGGAATTCCCCGTGCTCTCTCCGACATCGCTGCCCGTGCCCTGGAGAAAGATCCAGCGCAGCGGTTCGCCTCGTCTGAAGAGTTTTTGCGCGCCATTGAGGCTCAGGCGTCCATCCATAACAGCGGGACGCAAGCCACGCTGCCTGCGCAGGTTCCCACCCGCTTTTCGAGCGCAGCCACTGGGTCAAAGCAGCAACGCGCGCCGTCAGCCAGCGATTTGCAGCCCGTCCCGCTGGAGGACATCACGCGCAAGCTCGCCGTTTACATCGGGCCGGTCGCGAAATTCGTGGTCAAGAAACTTGCGTCGCAGTTCGAGGATACGGACTCCATTTATCGCGAAGCCGCGAGGCAGATTTCTTCTGACACGGATCGGGCTGCTTTTCTTCGATCGAAAAGGCAATAACGCCTTCAGCTATTTAGCATCTCAAACGCCTTAACCAGGCTGGTGTGCATACGGTTAAAGGACGCCGTAACCTCCGCGATCTCATCCCCGCCCTTGATTTCGAG
>JBOGMA010000092.1:0-4571 GCA_050746465.1 Acidobacteriaceae bacterium | reverse complement strand
GGGCAGCAGGGATGGGACCGCGTATTGCAGGCTGTTCCGGAATTGCGTCAGCAGTTTGCGGATGCAGAAGCGGTACAGCCGTTCCGGCACATTGCGCGAGCCGGATTTCGCAGCGCATCCATCGTGGGGGCGCACTGGGCATTGCTTCCTTCCGCGGCTGGGTTTGTTGATCCGTTACTTTCGACCGGTTTTCCTCTTACGCTGCTCGGCATAAATAGGTTGGCTGAACTGCTGGGTCAGAAATGGGATACAGATGAATTCAGCAATGAACTTAGAACTTATGCCAAACATACTGATGAAGAACTCGTCGCCACGTCTCGACTGATTGGTACGCTCTTTGCGAACATGGGAAACTTTCCTTTATTTTCTGCTCTTACCCTTCTTTATTTTGCGGCGGCAAGCTATTCGGAAGCTGCTTGCAGATTGGGGAAGCCGGAGTTGGCGCCTGGATTTCTGTTGCATGATCGTCCGGAATTTGGGAAGCAGTGTGAAGTGTTGCAGAATCGGGCGATGCGTGCTCCGACTGGCGCAGGGTCTGCCGATTTGATTGAAGATATCTTGTGCGCAATTGAGCCGATTGATGTGGCGGGGCTCGCGCGGCGAGATCGATACGGCTGGTATCCAGTGGATGCGGAAGACATATTGGGCTCGGCCCGGAAACTTGGCTCCAGCCGGGACGAAGTGTTGCGGATGCTGGAGCGATGCGGGTTTCGTCCGGCTACTTTGCAGCTTTGAGCGAGAATTGGATGGCTTGCGCGGAGACTATGACGCCGCCCTCTCTTATGGTTATGAACTGATCAGGATGTATACCGTGGAGCGAGTCCTTGTGCCCGCTTGGCCATAGAATTTCAAGATTCAATAGCCGCTTTGGCTCCGGCTTACCGAGGCCAAAGGTAAGAGGCAGCTCGCTTTGAGATAAATAGCTTGATCCAGTCTTAACCATTTCGCTGATGTGTTGGCATGTGGAAGAAGTGAGAATAATTTTGGCGCCGATGCCGTCTCGATTGGAGCGCGTGCCGATTAACTTTACCCGAAGCATGTCGTTTTGATTGCCGTTGTCGTTGCGCAGGAGGCGAGCCGGTCCGTTGCTCGTAGTTAGCGCCAGGTCCAGATCGCCGTCATTATCAATGTCAGCATAGGCGGCTCCGCGGCCCACGATCGGCCGCGTAAGCGGAGTGTCTACCTTTTGCGATACATTCTCAAACTTACCTTTTCCTATGTTGCGAAAAAGAAGTGGCGGCTCGGCGTAGCTCAAGCTTGGCTGGATAACGGAGATGTCGTCGGCCACATGGCCGTTAAGTGCGAAGATATCGGGCAGGCCGTCGAGGTTGTAGTCGAAGAAGAAGGTGCTGAAGGTAAGTGACTTGGCAGAGGGAAGCGCGATTCCGGCTGACGTTGCCTGATCAGAAAAGAGGCCTTGGCCGTCGTTGTGGTAAAGAGCCATGCTTTCATTGGTGAAATTACCGATGACGAGGCTTTGGCGGCCGGAGTTGTCGTAGTCGGCGGCGTCCGTTCCCATGCCGGCACGGGCTTTTCCGGCGTCGCTGAAAGCCACTCCGGCGGCGAAGCCGGTTTCGGTAAAGGTTCCGTTGTGGTTATTGTGGTAGAGCTTGTTTGGCTGGGTATCATTCGTGATGAATAGATCCAGCCAGCCGTCATTGTCATAATCAATGAGAGCAATGCCGAGAGCCTTGTCCGATGGATTGTAGAGACCTGCAGCTTTGGTTACATCCTTGAAACGTCCGTTGCCTTCATTGTGGTAGAGACGGATACTTTCTCCCTTATATAACTCGGGAGTGCAATAGGATTTGTGCTTTCCGTCGAGGGAGCAGGTTTGGTCGGTGGCGGGTGACCATTGGACGTAGTGGTCAACGACTAGATCGAGCTTGCCGTCGTGATCGTAATCGAACCATGCGGCGCTGGTGGCGAAGCCTGGAGAAGCGACTCCGGCCTTTTCGGTTACGTCCTGAAACTTGCCGTTGCCGAGATTGTGGAACAAGTGGCTTTTGCCTACGGCAGTAATGTAGATGTCATCGTAGCCGTCGTTATCGTAGTCGCCTACGGCGCAGCCCATTCCGTACATTTCGATGTCGAGGCCAGCCTGTTTGGTTACGTCGGTGAAAGTTCCGTCGTGGTTGTTGTGATAGAGGGCTGGGTAGGATGGGTGCTTTTTATGGCCGGGCCAATCCATGGAGTTGACGAACAGAATGTCCTGCCAGCCGTCATTGTCGTAGTCGATGAAGCAGACGCCGCTGCCCATGGTTTCAGGCAGATACTTCTGTCCAAAAGCTCCGCTGTTATGAATGAAGTGAATTCCGGCCTGGGAAGTAATGTCTGTGAAGCGGATGGGCCCGGAAGGGCGTGGGGCGGGTGTAGGCTGCGCAGGCGCGGAGGTTTGCGATGAAGTGGCAGGATGCGAAGTTTCGGACGAAGCGGGAGCGGCCCTGGGTTTTTGCCTGCAGCCGGAAACGAGCAAGGTGGCAGCGAGCAGAGCAGTGGTCGTGAACTTCAGCGAAGCAGTCTTCAATGGGCGGTCCTTTATGCCGGCTATGTGGATGCAACCTGCGATGGCGAAGCGATAACGGGCGCCGCGGGTGCGGATTTCATGCGACGCGTGTTGAGCCACATTTCAATAAGCATGGCGATGGGGCCGACCCAGAACAGGGCATAGAGTTCAGCGTAAACGCTTTGGTTGAGGCGGAAGACAAATTCCAGCAGCGCGACGGCAATAACAACGGCAATTTGCCCGGATGTCGAGCGAACCGTTGTTTTAGGATCGGTGATCATGAAGAAGATGAAGAGCTGATACTCGGGGCTTGTGACGGGCGAGATTTCAGACAGCACCGGTTCATGGATGATGTGCGCGCGGAGAATGGCCAGCAAAATGAAAGCAACGGCATAGGTCGCGCTAATGTGAAACCGACGTAACCGCCAGATGATGATAGAACCCAGCAGCCAGATAACTACCAGCGACCAAACGTTATTGCCCCATTGGATACTAAGCATGGTGCTGCTGGCGGGGAGCAAAAAAAGGACCACGCAAATGCCGAAGTTCGATGGGTTCCACAGATGGTGTCCCTTATAGCGCAGGACATACTTGGAAGTTATGGCGATGGCGGAGCAGATCGCATAAGGCCAGAAGGCGGGCGAGCGCAGCAGGATGCCGACGCTGATTCCGGTTATATAGGCGCTGGAGAGATTGGGAAACTTACCGGTAAAGATTCGGGCGAGAACCATCTCGATAACAATCGCCGTTCCGATTGCCAATAGTGTCTTTTGATAGCTCTCGAGAATCCCGTAGCCAAGCTGTCCGCCAAGCAGGATCAGCGTGATGAAGACAGGTGGGACGTAGCGGTTGTCGAGCGAAAGCCACTTCTTCCAGGCTGGAGTTCTCGCCGGCTGCCGGGGAGGAATCGCGATGGTTTGTTGGCTCATTCCGGCTCCTTGATTTTATAAAGCTGGTCAGCGTTGAGGTCCGTCAAGGTTTGAACCTGTCCGGATGGCCAGCGAATTACTGCCTTTTCGATCTGGGGGTTCTTGCCGAGGCCAAAATGCAGGCGACGTTCGTTCTGTGCCGCGAATCCACTGCCTCCGGAGACTTGCTGGATTTGCTTCTGCCCGTTCCAGTAAAGGGTCAGTTCGGCTCCTATGGCGCTGCGGTTGCTTCTGGTTCCTTCAAGCTGGAACTCGATCCATTTCTCCTGCGGGTTTACCGTATTTTTGTAAATAAGAAGCGGCCCATTTTGATTGGCTACGACAACATCGAGCACGCCGCGGTTCCACAGATCAGCTAAGGCGACGGCACGTCCGTCGTGCGTGTCGGTCACGCCTACAGCTTGTGCCACGTCCTCGAACTTCCCGGCGCCATCGTTAATCCAGACGCGCTTTTGCTGGTAGCCGGAGAGGCTGCGGCCGTCAAAGGCGGGCCAATTTTTCGCGTCTCCAATGATGGTGCTGTTTCCTCCGGCTACTTTGGCAAAGTCATACCAGTAGCTTTTGTTGCGGTCGAGCGAGACATATCCGTTGGTAAGAAACAGGTCCAGGTTTCCGTCATTATTGAGGTCGCCGAATTGTGCGCCGAAGCTCCACCCGCCCAGTTCCACCCCGAGGTCGCGGGCCATGTTTGTATAGTGCAGGTTGTTGCCATCCTGCGGGACCCATAGGTTATTTCCTTGAATCAGGAATCCACTCTCGGAGATGTTGGAGACGTAGATGGAATACTTGCCTTGGTTGAAAATATCTCCGAAGGCGACGTCCATTCCGCTTTTTGGCGCGAAGCCGACTCCGGTTTGCTGGCCTTCTTCATGGAAGCGCTTGCCGTCATTGACGTATAGTTCTGAAACCCCGTAATCATTGGCGATAAAGAGATCAGGATGTCCGGTTCCGCTGAGGTCTGCCGCGCCGCACGCTAAGGCCCAGCGGCGGCTCTTGATTCCCAACTTTTCGCTGACTTCTTCGAAATGTCCATTGCCTAAATTGTGGAAGAGATATTTACGGCCGCCGTTGTTGGCGTACTCAAAGCTATCAGGCATGATCTTTGTTGTTTTAAGATGCCACAGGTCAATATCTTC